>CALGIV010000117.1 GCA_937914785.1 uncultured Eubacteriaceae bacterium
TTGATGAATGTGCTGAAAGGGGAGATGAGTTTCGTGGGTACGCGGCCGGAAGTCGAAAAATACGTATTGGCGTATGATCATAAGATGCTGGCGACACTGTTGCTTCCTGCCGGGATTACATCACCGGCCAGCATTTTTTATAAAGACGAAGATCGATTGCTCGAACAATCTCAACAGCCCGATAAAGTTTACATCGAGCAAATCCTGCCGGATAAAATGAAATACAATTTGAAATATATTGAGGAATTTTCGTTTTTTCAGGACATTGCAATCATATTCAAAACAATTTTTTCCGTGTTTTTGAAAAAAGAAAAACGCGAAACGATGGAGTAGGTAAAATGAGCGATATTAAGAATGAACTGCTAAAGAAGGTTGAAAATAAAGCGTTAAAGATCGGCGTTGTCGGCTTGGGCTATGTCGGCCTGCCGCTGGCGTTGGAGAAGGCGATGGCGGGTTATGAGACGACCGGCTTTGACATCCAGCAGGCAAAAGTCGATATGGTTAATCAGGGCATTAACTATATCGGAGATATTGTAGATAAGGAATTAAAAGACACGGTTGCAAGCGGGATGCTGAAGGCGACGAGTGATTTTTCCTTTGTTGCCGATGTGGACTTTATTGCAATCTGTGTTCCGACACCGCTGGATAAGTATCAACAACCCGATATCAGCTATGTTGAGAGTTCCTGTAAAGAAATCGCGAGATACTTAAAACGCGGCAGTATCGTCGTTTTAGAGAGCACGACCTATCCAGGGACGACGGAAGAGTTGATTCAGCCAATTTTGGAAGAAGGTTCTTCGCTCAAATGTGGTATGGATTTTTATCTCGGATTTTCGCCGGAACGTGTGGACCCTGGTAACGTCATCTACAAGACCAAAAACACGCCTAAGGTTGTCGGCGGCATCGGCAAAGACGCCTCCGAGGTAATTGCCAGTGTTTACCGTCACGTACTGGAAGGGGATGTTTTAGAAGTCAGCAGCCCGAAAGTGGCGGAAATGGAAAAGATTTTGGAAAATACCTACCGTCATATCAATATCGGTCTGGCAAACGAAATGGCAATTATCTGCGATAAAATGGGGATTAACGTATGGGAAGTCATCGATGCGGCGAAGACGAAACCATACGGTTTTGCGGCTTTTTATCCCGGCCCCGGGCTTGGCGGGCACTGCATCCCGCTGGACCCTTATTATTTGACGTGGAAGGCTCGAGAATATAATTATCATACAAAACTGATCGAGACATCCGGTGAGATTAACGACTATATGCCACACTATGTCGTTGAGCGCGCGTCTAAAATTTTAAACCGCGTTAAAAAGCCATTAAAGGGCAGTAAAATTTTGATTTTGGGGATTGCCTATAAAAAGGATATCGATGACTATCGCGAAAGTCCGGCGATTAAAATTACTGAAATTTTAGAGCAAATGTGCGCAGATGTAGAATTTTATGATCCTTATATTGCCGAATATAAATATAAAGCCGAGATGCGGCGCGGCCTGGAGAAGCTGGACGATAATCAGATTAACAGTTATGACCTGATTATCGTCACGACGGAACATTCAACTGTCGATTATGCACAAATCCAACGAAATGCGAAGGCGATCTTCGATACGAAAAACGCGATGAAAAATATAGAAGAACGCGACAATATCGATTTATTGTGAAAATGTTGTCACGTTCTTTCTTTTGACATCGGCGCCGGCTTTGATTATAATCATAACATGAATGTTAATTTATTAATTCAAAAGATCAATAATTTCGTCGAGTCCAACTCAGCTAATTTTATATCGGAAAAAGAGGCGCTGAATCCTTCTGTCATTGGGCTTCGTATTTTTGGCGAGCCGGTCGTGGCATTTGGTGATGCGCTTGATTCATACTTTTTTCAATTAAAAGCACCAGATGTTGTAGGTACGCACTTTAAACTGCCGCAAGAATGGCTTGAAGATGCCCGTACAGTCATCTCGTATTTCTGCCCCTTTACCGAGAGCGTTCGCAATAGTAATAAAAAGAACTTCGCCTACCCTTCAGATGAATGGATGCACGGGCGTATTGAGGGTGAAGTATTTCTCAAAAGCCTCGGCGCCCATATCGTCGGTCTGCTCAAAGCCTCGGGTTATGATGCACTTCTGCCGGGAAGCGATAAGCGGCTGAGCAACGATATTGACGGCAACCGTTATACGTCGAATTGGTCGGAACGACACGTAGCCTATACTTGTGGTCTGGGGACGTTTTCGCTCTCCGGGGGACTGATTACGAAAAAAGGCGTTGCGGGACGGTTTGGCAGCGTTGTGACTAATTGGCGGGCAGATGAATACACCCTGCGAGACTATGATGGGCCGTATGAACATTGTTCAATGTGTGGGTTATGCGTTGAGCACTGCCCGGCGGGAGCGATCAGTCTTGAAAGCGGCAAAAAGCACCCACCCTGCAGCGATTTCTTAGATCGTGTAAGAGCAGACAGAACGCCGTATTACGGCTGTGGTAAATGTCAGATAGATGTGCCTTGCGAGGATCAAATTCCTTAAAGCAATAGATACCGAAAGGAGTTTATAAATGAATAATCAAAACATTATCGAACTGGTCAAAAATTTTTGGTTGGAAAGTCCAAAGAACAAAATGACAAACGAATACGGGTTTGCGCCTGAATCTGCAATCGGTATGCCGATGTATGGAGAGCCTATCATCGGGTTTGCCGATGCAACAGATCCTTATTTTGAGCGGTTGAAAAAACCTGAAGCAATCGGCGAACATCACAACACGCCGGCAGAATGGCTGCCGGAGAGTAAATCGATCGTTTCGTATTTTTTTCCGTGGTCGGAAGATATCAAAGAGTCGAACCGCAAAGACGCGGTGCATTGTTCACTGGAATGGACGGAAGCGCGTATCGAAGGGGAAGCTTTTCTGGTTGCCGTCGGCGAATTTCTAAAAGCAGAGATTGAAAAAGAAGGCGAGACGAGCTTGATTCCTTCAATCGATAAACGTTATGGCAGCGGGTTGTATGAGCTTGACGGAAAAGAAGAAGCACATGCAAAATATCGTTCGAACTGGTCAGAACGGCATGCAGCATACGCTTGCGGCTTAGGCACTTTTGGCCTGCATAAAGGGCTTCTGACAAGCGTTGGTGCGGCAGGGCGATGCGGCAGTATTATTACTACGTTAAAACTTGAACCGACTAAACGGCCTTATCAGGGATTATATGACTACTGCACGATGTGCGGCGATTGTGTGAAGAACTGTCCGCCGGAAGCCATTTCGATCAAAGAAGGTAAGAACCACGAGCCTTGCTTTGTTTTTATGAACGGCAACCGGCTTGAAGGACAGAATGTGTTTGTATGCGGAAAATGTCAGGTTAACGTAGCATGCGGATATGGAATTCCCGAATAAAGACATAACAAAAGGCATGAAAATAAAACGGTCGAGTCGGCCGTTTTTTTTATTAAAAAACTTGACAAAATTTAAATGATATTGTATATAATATATATATACAATATTAAAGGATAGTCGATGAATCTGAAAATCAGTAACACATCAAACAAACCGATTTACGAACAAATTACAACGCAAATAAAGAACCTGATCGTAAGCGGACGGCTTAAAGAGGGGGAAGCACTTCCTTCGATGCGGCTGTTGGCAAAAGAGCTGCGCGTCAGCGTGATCACGACGAAGCGCGCTTACGAAGACTTGGAGCGGGAAGGATTTATTCAGACACTTGTGGGCAAAGGGAGTTTTGTGGCCAAAACAGATGCAGAAAAGATAAAGCGGCAAAAGCTGCATGAAATCGATGAATTGATATACAAGGCTGTTGAAATTGCATTGAGCAGCGGAATAAGTTACGCGGAAGTATCTGCGATGCTCGATGAGATGTTTAAGGAGAATACGCTATGAGCTATGCATTAAAAGTCAGTCATTTAACGAAACGCTATCCATCGTTTGCATTAAATGATATCAGTTTTGAAGTGCCGGAAGGCTGTATTATGGGTTTTGTCGGCGAAAACGGCGCAGGGAAGACGACGACGATTAAAGCGATTTTAAATTTGATTGCTAAAGACGCCGGCAAAGTTTTCGTGTACAGTACGGATATGGACAGTGATGAAAAGCAGGCCAAAAGAAACATTGCCGTCGTTTTCGATGACTGCTGTTTTTCAGAAACGTTGTCGATAAGCAACGTTGTGCGGATTATGAGCAGGATGTATCCGGGGTGGGATAGTCGTTTATTTTATGAATATGCGGACGCGTTTAAATTGCCGGAAAAGAAAATAATTAAAGAATATTCCAAAGGAATGAAGATGAAGTTGTCTATTGCTTCGGCGCTTGCGTGCAGGGCAAAGCTGCTTATTCTGGATGAGGCGACCAGCGGACTGGATCCGATCGTACGCAGCGAAATTATCGACATTTTTTTAGAGCATATTCAAAATGGGCAGAACAGTATTTTATTCTCTACCCATATCACGAGTGATTTAGACCGGATCGCCGATTATATCACCTTTATTCACGAGGGCAAGATCGTCTTTTCAGAAGCCAAAGATGCAATGCTGGATTCTTACGCCATTTTAAAGTGTGAAGAAAAAGAATTTCGCCGTTTGGACAGTAACGATATTGTCGGGGTTCGAAAGAATATGTTTGGCTACGAAGTGTTGACTGACCGCAAGAATGAGGTGTTAAGGCGGCAGCCGGGTATAGTGTATGAAAAAGCGTTAATTGAAGATATTATGCTCTTTTACACAAAGGAGGATGTAAGATGAAAGGTTTGCTGTTAAAAGATTTTCTATCCCTTAAGAATTACATACGTACGATTTTGATCGTTTTAATTGCTTACGCCCTGTTTTCATTTTTCGGCAATAATATTTCTATGTTGATGGTCATGTTTGCCCTTTTTTCCGCTATGCTGCCTGTGACGACATTTTTTTACGATGAACAGGCAAAATGGGATAAATATGCATTATCGCATAGCGTTGAGCGCCGGACGGTCGTATTGAGTAAATATGTGTTCGCATTGTTAATTCTGGTCGTGGGTGAATTGATCGCACTGGGCGTTGTCTCTATTCTGGGAATCATCAAACCGGAGATGGCGCTTACAGGTTCGGAATTGTTGTCTTTAGCAGCCGTTGGCGTTTTTTACGCAGGCTATTTAAATGCCATCTTAATTCCACTAATCCACCGGTATGGTACAGAAAAGGCGCGTATGATGATGATAATGATCCTGTTTTTGCCGGCAATCCTGATTTTTATATTTAAAGATTCGTTTAGCGCGCTTTTGGATCCTGCAGTTTTAACGAAAACGATCATTGGATTGGGGATCGGTATCATCGCAGCGATTGCCATCTCGATTAATATTTCGATAAGAATTTATGCCCGCAAAGAATTTTAGGCGTTAGCACAGAGGCGGAAGATTTTCTTCCGCCTCTACCACATTATTTATAGAATCTCATTTAACTTCTCTTCATAAACGTTTTTTGCTTTGACGCCTACGTCGCGGCTGACTTCTTCGCCGTTTTTAAAAATCAATACGGTCGGAATGCTCATTACCTTGTATTTTTTGGCGATATCGGTGTTTTCATCGACGTCCATCTTACAGACGACAACTCTGCCTTCGTAATCATTAGCCAGCTCTTCAATAATAGGGGCCAGCATCTTACATGGGCCGCACCAAGAAGCCCAAAAGTCGATCAGCACCGGGGTAGATGAACGCAGTACTTCGTTAAAATTCTCCTGGTTTAATTCAGTTATGTTGTTTGTTGCCATTATTGTACCTCCTTCTTCTTTAGGTATTATAGCAGATTTCGGCAAATTAAAAAATATCTCTTTTAAAAGTTTTAACATTTTGTTATAGTATTTGATTGAATAGGTAAATTTATGTATATCAAAGAAATGCTAAAAACACATTTTGACGACATTCGTCTTCATATGCCCGGGCACAAAGGGCGCGCTTTGCATTCTGGTTTGAATATCATAAGCCAATATGACATCACGGAATTAGCGGACAGCGACAATTTACACGATGCCGGAGGACTTTTGTTGGATGCGCGCAGGCGCATTGCAAATATTTATGGCGTAAAAGAAAGCAGGCTGCTCGTAAACGGTACAAGCGGCGGACTGCTCGCAGCTGTCAGCGCAGCGTTTCAGCCTGACGATAAGGTTCTGCTGCCGAGAGCCAGTCATCTTTCAGTCTACCATGCGCTTTTATTAAACCGACTTGAGCCGGTGTTTGCATACGGAGAGCGGGAAGGTTTTGCAGAAGCGTATAGCTTAACGCTTGAAGATGTTAAGCGCCTGTATCAACCGGAA
>CALGIV010000118.1 GCA_937914785.1 uncultured Eubacteriaceae bacterium
GCATGTCGTCGATATTGCGAACTTCTTGAACCTTATGGGTGCGCAGATTAAGGGGGCCGGTACCGAAGTGATTCGCATCACGGGCGTGGACAAGCTGGGTGGTTGTGAGTATATGGTGATTCCCGATCAGATCGTGACGGGAACGTATATGATTGCCTCAGCAGTGACGGGCGGCGATGTGTTGGTTAAGAATATGATTCCGAAGCATATGGAGTCTATTACGGCCAAGCTTATGGAAATGGGTGTTCGGGTTGAAGTCTTTGACGACTCGGTTCGTGTCGTAGGGTGCAAGGAGTTAGAGCCTGCTAACGTTAAGACATCGGCTTATCCCGGTTTTCCGACGGATTTGCAGCAGCCGATGGCGGTGCTGATGTGTCTGGCCGATGGCGTGAGTACGATTATCGAAAACATTTTTGAGAGCAGATTTAAATATTTGGACGAGCTTCGTAAGATGGGCGTCGAAGTGAGCGTGAACGGCCGGACGGCGATTATTATGGGTAACGGGCGGCTCTCCGGCAGCCAGGTTTGGGCGACCGATTTGCGTGCGGGGGCGGCGATGGTGTTGGCGGGGTTGGCGGCGGAGGGCACGACAGAAGTATTGGGTGTGCATCATATCGACCGCGGTTATGAGAACCTGGAGGGCAACTTGCGCAAGCTCGGTGCAGACATCAAACGTGTGAAGATGGAAGAATAGCAATGGAGTTTGTGAGCCTTTTTAGCGGCAGCAGCGGGAATTGTTATTATTTGCGCAGTGGACATACGCGGTTGTTGATCGATGCCGGCGTCAGCGCAAAGCGCATTCGTGAAGCGCTGAAGTTGTTTGATGTTGAACTTGAAGAGATCGACGGCATTCTTATCACACATGAGCACAGCGATCACATTCGGGGGATCGATGTATTGGGCAGGCGCTGTGGGATTCCGGTGTATATGAATGCCCCGACGGCTTGTTATGTGACGCAGAATGCCTGTGTGGCCAATGCGGATACGCTGTGTGTGGCTGAAGAAGAATTTGTGATTAAAGACGTGCATATCAGGAGTTTTCCGGTCTGGCACGATGCTGTCTCACCGGTTGGCTATACGATTCAGGATGGATGTGCGAAGATGTCTCTCGTGACGGATACGGGTTGTTTTACGCGAGAGATTTACGATAATATCAAGGGGAGCGACCTTGTCGTGCTGGAATCCAATCATGACGTAAAAATGTTGCGCGAAGGGCCGTACCCGCATTTTTTAAAGCAGCGGATATTATCCAGTAACGGACATTTGTCAAATGATGACGCTTCAAAAATTGGCATCAATCTGTTAAAGGAAGGAACCAAAGCGCTGGTATTGGGGCATATCAGTACGACGAATAACGAATATCAGCTGGCAAAGCAGCATTTGCAGGCGCGAATTGACCGTAACGGTATTGAAGAGGATGCTGTCAGTATTGATGTGGCGGAAAAATATCGGCCTTCCAGGCTACATAAATTTTAAAAAAGTAATTGAACATTTGGTTTCTTTCATATAGAATAGTTAAAATATCTTTTTTCAGGAGGATTTTATGGGTGTCTCCAATCGAAGCAAAGCGATGATACAACCGTCTCTGGTCAAATATAACGGGTTGATTCAGGAAGTGGCGAAAACCGGCAAAAAAGTCTATTTTTTGAATGTCGGACAACCGGACATTCCGACACCGCCGCAATTTATGGATGCAGTGTGTAAGATTGATGAAGAAGTGTTGCAGTATGGGGATGCAAAAGGCCTGCCCCTGCTCAGAGAAAACATCGTCAGGTATTTCAAAAAATATGATATTGACTATACACCGGATGAAATTCTGATAACGATGGGCGGCAGCGAAGCGTTGTTATACGCGTTTTTAACGCTGTGTGACCCGGGGGATGAAATCATTTGTCCGGAACCGACGTACAGCATCTATTTGGAACTTGCCAAAACGACGAATGTGAACCTCGTGCCGATGAATACACTGGCCGAGACAGGTTTTGAATTGCCCGGGCGCGCCAAAATTGAAGCGTTGATTACGGATAAGACAAAGGCCTTTATCATCAACTCACCCGCCAATCCGATGGGCAGGGTGTATACGCAGCGCGAGATGGACGATATCGCATATTTGGCGAATAAGTATGATTTGCAGATTGTCAGTGACGAGGTTTACCGGGAATTTGTCTACGACGGGTTGGAGTACTTGAGTTTTGCGGCGCGGAAAGATGTTGAAAACCGCGTGATTTTAGTAGACAGTGCATCAAAGCGTTTTAGTGCCTGTGGTATTCGCGTCGGTTTTATGGCGACGAAAGATGAGCAGGTTTATGAAGGGCTATTGAAGAACGCGCAGACAAAACTGTGTGTCTCCTATGTAGATCAGGTGGGTGCGGCTGCGTTGTTTGAATTGGATAACGACTATCTCGCCGCGCAGGTAAAAGAATATGAACAACGCCGTGATGCGATTTGCGAGGAGTTGGGCAAAATTGACGGCGTGTTGCTGAAAAAGCCGCACGGCTCATTTCATATGCTGGTGCAGCTGCCGGTCGATGATGCCGGAGAGTTTATTCAGTTTATGTTAAATGAGTTTACCCTCGACGGCGAGACGATTCTGATTACGCCGGCAGAAGATTTTTATCAGGATAAGCGGTCTGCGAAGCAAATGGTGCGCATTTCATACGTGTTGAAGGAAAAAGACCTTCGCCGCGCGATGTATATTCTGAAAA
Source organism: uncultured Eubacteriaceae bacterium (assembly GCA_937914785.1). Classification (GTDB taxonomy): domain Bacteria; phylum Bacillota; class Clostridia; order Eubacteriales; family UBA1433; genus CALGIV01. The sequence continues at coordinate 2,706 of CALGIV010000118.1, forward strand.
AGGGCATTGAGGCGTATAATAATAGAGCTTGACTTTTTGAGGCGTTATGTTATAATGATAAAGCCTTAAATGAAAGGTGTTGTCGCGGGGTGGAGCAGTTCGGTAGCTCGTCGGGCTCATAACCCGGAGGTCGCAGGTTCAAATCCTGTCCCCGCA
>CALGIV010000119.1 GCA_937914785.1 uncultured Eubacteriaceae bacterium
GGCCAGTCGATATAGGCGCGGAATCAGCTTTCCCGGTGTATTGCTGCAAAGTTTGCTGTAAAGGCGTGCACGAAAAGCGTAGTCGCTTTTAAATAATTTAGAAAATATTTTTTTTATCATATTTTGTCCCGTTCAATAATTTCCATAATGCCGACTGGTTGCAATTTTTCCGTCAGTGGAATATAGAATTTTTCCATCTCGTCGTTGCCTTCTGCTTTAGACATCTTCATATCACTGACTACTTTATAAATCGGTCCGTTTTTAACGGTTTTACGATAGTTGATGTAAAGGCGGTCGTAGCCTTTTGCCTGGTATTTTTCTGCCAGATGCATCATATAAGTGTTTTCCACTTTTTTGTTGGCAACTCTGCAGGAAATAACAAAGTCCGTAATCGTAGCTTCTTCTCCAAGCTCGACGATGGAAAAGCCGACGAGGCCGTAGTTGCCGAAACGGTCCTCACAGATCAGTGCGTAAGTTTCAAAATGATCATCGTGGTAGATGGCCATGACTTCGTCCATTGTCAATCGCCTGCCGGAAGAATTCAATTGGTTTGTACGTTGCAACAATTCGTGGCAGCGCGCCATTTCTTCGGCTTTGGGTTTGCCTAAGGTCAGTACCATTTTGCAGCTTCTTAAAAAATCGTCGATATTGCCGTCCCAGGCTTCAATTTCTTTTTTCTGCTGTTCCAACATTTTGTATGTATGCCGTCTTTTGGCGCTTTCGGCTGTGACGATGACATCAAAGGCTGGCATCGTCAGGATGTTATCGATATCGACTGCGTCGATACACAAAACTTCAGGATACTTTTCGGCTACTTCCGTGCGTTCAAAAATTGAATCGTCGACAAAGGCCAGCGTATCGATGCCAATATTGATGTCGTCAGCAATCTTTTTAATGCCAATACTTTTGGGATTCCAGCTGATTTGCGGCATAACGAAATATTCGTCAAGACCGAACGACTTGATTTTGTCGTAAGCCTGCTCGTGGTCGTTTTTACTCAAAACACTGGAAATGATGCCGCGTCTGTCGAGCTCTTTGATGACGCTTACCGCGTTTTCGTTTAAAATGACGTTTTCGTTTTCGATCAGAACACCGGACCAGAGCGTGTTGTCTAAATCCCAGACGACACACTTGATTTTTTTCTCTTTTGCGGCTTTTGTTTCTTGCTTCGTTTCGGTTGCATTTTGCACCTGTTCTTTAAACGTCACAAAATCCAAAGCCGTGAAGATCACAGTTTTGCCTTCCGCCGTATTTTCAGGATAGACGGTAAGCCTGTGCAATTCATCGCCGGTGATATTCATCGATGAAAAGGGAATGATCTGTTCGGTGTATCCCATCGCACACGACAGAGCGGTGCGGAATTTTAGCTGGGTATCCGTGCTGACTTCCACAATCATCGAAAAAGGTGCCTCTTCATTGATGAGGCCAATGACAAAGGCATCGGGTGGTGAAGTATATTTTTCGCCTTTCAATTGTGCCATACGGCGCGGAAAGCGGCCGAGTTTTGTCAGACCGGTTATTTGACGGTCTTTCTTTCGCAGGCGTTTGATGTCGTAGCGTGCCATTCTGTTTGCAAGCCTGTCCAGACGTTTTATCGAGTTTATTGGATATTGTCCGGTGTGGCAGAATGCCTGTATTTTTGCCCAACCTTCAAAGCGGACCAAAACGCCGTAACCTAAAGTGCCCTGCAAAGCCGGCAAAGGCAAGATACCGTTTTCGAAGAGGCGGCATTGTCCGTCTTCGCGTGCACGGTAATGCGCACAGGCACCGTAACATTCCGGCGCAGCGCATTCAACACAATGCTCTGTCCAGAGCAAAGGTGCAATTTTTTTTATTTTATCGTTCAATTTTGAAATGTCTTCATCGTAGCAATTTTTAAATTGAAATTCTTTGGGGCTTGCCCATTCTATCTCATACATAGCAGTACCTCACTTTGTTCAGATATTTGCAAACAAAATGTCTCCTGTTAATTATATAAAACTAAATATTATTATGCAACAGATAGTTCAAACGCAGCGGGAGTAGAAACGTCTTTTTTTTGACACCATAGCGCGTTTGCTGTACTCTGTTAAGAAAATATTAAAGTGTTATGTGAGGAGGGTATCAATTGAAAGCTTATATCGTAGATGCGCAAATTTTTGCCAATTATGATTGTTCGATCGAGAAAAAGGTTTTTGACGAAGCAGGGATTGAGTTTGTCATAGAAAGGTGTAAAAATGAGGAGGAAATTGCCGAACGTTGTGCGGATGCAGAGGCTATTTTGGACATCTATACGCCGATGGGGCCGAAAAGTATGGACAAATTGAAGAACTGCAAAGTGTTGGTTCGCTACGGGATCGGCTACGACACGTTTGATGTTGAAGCGGCGACACAGCGGGGCATAAAAGTGTGCAATATTCCGCATTATTGCATCCCGGAAGTCGCAACCCATGCATCTGCGTTGATTTTGGCAACGTCGCGTCAGTTATTAAACTACACGATGACGATTCGCCGCGGGGAATGGAATGCGGTTAAAGGCCTTCAGATGCGCCGTCCGTCGAGCCAGATCGTTGGGCTTGCCGGATTCGGCAACATTGCCCGGGAAGTAGCCAAACGGATGCAGGCGCTTGAATATCAGGTTGTCGCTTATGATCCGTTCTTGGATAATGAGATGTTTAAAAAAGCAGGTGTTAAGCGCGTTGAGCTTGAAGAGTTGTTCAAAACGGCAGATATCATTTCACTACATACGCCATTGACAAAAGAGACGGAGCATCTGGTAAACAAAGATACGATTGCGCAGATGAAGGACGGCGTTATCATTGTCAATACGGCGCGCGGGCCAATCGTGTGTCAGGAGGACTTGCTTGAAGCACTTCAGTCCGGAAAAGTCGCTGCGGCGGGGCTGGATGTATTTGAAACAGAACCCTTTAAAGATAAAGATCACCCGTTTTGCCGTATGGATAATGTGATCTTATCGCCGCATGCTTCTTTTAACTCGCTTGAAGCTTCTGCGGCTTTGTCTCAACAGGTTGCCGAGACGGCCGTAGCAGTTTTGAAGGGTGAAGTACCGTACAATGTAGTTAATAAAAAAGAACTTGGGCTGTAAGTTTTATACAGATTGAAAGAAGACGGCAATTTGGAGGCTTGCCGTCTTTATTTACTTTTTTTGTCATTTGTGTAAAAGTTTTGGAGTTTGGCCTATATTTATGAGGTATTTTTTGGTATAATGATATTATAAAATAAATGTTGTTATAAAAAGGGAGAGGTATATGAACAGAAAAGATATCCCAGAGGACTTTGATTGGAAATCTTTGGGAGATTTGTCGGAAGGCCGTAAAACAATTGGACTGGATTTGCCGGTCATCGTATACCGCCTGTTCCAATATACGATTAAGTCGGTGCTGGCGATGGATTACGGCGAGGAACGCGCATGTGACATTTTGCGCCGGGCAGGTTATCTGGCAGGGCTCCAGTTTGCACAAAATGTGCTGGATTTGTCCGGAGATTTGGATTATTTCATCGCGCATTTAACAGAGAAGTTAAAGGAGTATAAGATCGGATATCTGTATGTTGAAAAGGCGGATATTGAAAAACTCTCATTTGTTCTGACCGTATCGGAAGACTTGGACTGCTCCGGCTTGCCTGTAACGGATGAGACAGTCTGTGATTACGATGAGGGCTTTATTTCCGGAATTATGGAAGCGTACACAGGCAAACCTTTTATGGTAAAGGAAATTGATTGCTGGGCGACCGGAGATAGGACCTGTCGTTTTCAGGTAGATGCCGAAAGCATTTAATAAAATATAGCATAATTTAAGAATGAGGCAAAAAATGGATCGAAATAAAGGCTTGATTCAGGACGCGACAGGAGAAATGATCAGCCGGATGTTGACAAATCAACCTTGTGAAAAGATTGATGAGACGCTTTATGAGGGGCAAGATAGGGAACTGGCCGCACTTGCAAACAAGCTTGCCGGCGATTTGCAGGAATTGAGTGCAGCTGCATTGGAATTATCGGAAGGAAAATTTGATGGAATGCAATTGGCCAGACGAAATTATCTTGCGGCTCCAATTAAAAATCTGCAATCGCAATTATCCATTTTGGCTTGGAATTTAAAGCAGCTGGGGTTGGGTAAGGTTGTCAGTAAGATTGATCGCCCGGGAGAATTGTATGAAGCGTACAACAATGTCGTAGACAGGATGGTTGAATTATCCTCCGGCAGTAGCGGCAATATTAATGATGAGGCCAGGCTTGCGAATACTTCAAGCTGGCGTTATCATCAGATATTGTTGGCGTTGAATAATATTGGGGCAATGGTGATTGAGACAGATGCAAGAGGAAAACTTGTTTATGCAAACCGCGCTGCACTGACGTTTCTTGCTGGCCAGACAGAGTTTACAGTTGGCAGTGCGGACGAGGCTGAACATAGCCTGCAAGCGTATATTTCGTATTGTACACAGCAGCAGAATTTTCCGCTGTACAAAGAATTATATGATGATGATGCGGACAGATGGTATAAAATTTCTTCGGACAAGTTTTATTTGACAGGAGATCAGTTGTTTTACGTGCATCTGTTGGATGATATCACGGAATGGAAGCTGTATGAAAAGGAGTTGTCGACGACGGCAAAGCTGGATGCGCTGACAGAGGTCTATAATGTGGGTGCTGGGACGAAACAGCTTCGTTATGCAGTTCGCAATTCGCCGTTGGGGCAGGTGCACAGTCTGGTTTTCATCGATTTGGATAATCTGAAGCGAGTAAATGATACGTTCGGCCATGCTGCCGGTGATGAATTTATCAAGGCAGTGGCGGATTTATTGCTTACGTCAGTGCGCAATACGGATATTGTCACACGCTATGGCGGTGACGAGTTTTTTATTTTTTTTGAAAATTGCAATTATAACGATGCGCAAAAGCGTATGGATTATATTTATTTAAAATTGGAAGAGATGAATAAAGCGGGTGACGGGCGATATAAAAAAGATTTTAGTTATGGAATTTATGCATTTGAAAATATGCTGGATATCGACATTGATGAGATGATCAAAAAGGCCGATAAAAAGATGTATGAAAATAAGCGCAAGAAGAAGTTAAAACAGCATAATGGTGAATAGTTAAATACAATTGGAGATACTCTTTGAAAGCGGCCGATGTTTTTGAGGAATTGTTATAACATGGCTTTTGGCGTTTTTATTTTCGTTACCCTTATTTCTGATTGTAAATGTGAAAAGGCAGGCTGTTTATCATAAAGTACATTTCATTTGGCATTGTGTTGTCGGGGTTATTATTAGCAGCGTTTTCGTGTATATAGATGAGTGAAGAATAAATTTTCCGTTTTAATGACGGGGAATTTTTATTTACTCAGTCACGAAACGTATTTCTTCTAATATCATGATAGATGAACAAGTCTATGCAGGTATTTTCTGCAGGGCTGTCAACATATTTAATTATTAGGGGGAATATAAATGTTGTCAGTAACACAAAGACAATTGAATTTGAAACATTATTATTTGTTTTATATAGGTGATATTGACGGGATTGAAAAAGCACAGACAAAGCAAGCTTATGAGCGCTTTCAGAAAGATCAGAAGCTGGGTGTAGACGGCATTTACGGGCCGGAAACAGAAGCGGCCCTGTTACAATGTATTAAAGATGTTCAGGAACAATTGAACACATACGGCGGATATAAACTGAATGTAGACGGACTCGTAGGCGAGGCGACGATTGATGCCATTAAGAAATTTCAGACCGATAAGGGGTTGAAAGCAGATGGCATTGCCGGCATTGATACGATGGCGGAGTTAAATAAGGTACTTGTGCCGAAAAGCGGTGGCGGACAAGGAAGTAGTGACAAGGGCAGCAGTGGGAAAGGCGGATGGGAAAGCATTGAATATTTTAAGAAAGAAGAATTCAAATGTGATTGTAATGGGAAATACTGCAATGGCTATCCGGCAGAGCTTTCTTTAAAGCTGGTTCATATTCTTGAACAGGTCCGTAAAAAATACGGCAAGCCGATAACTATTACGAGTGGGATGCGCTGCACAAGGCAGAACCAAATCGATGGTGGAATATCAAACAGCAAGCATTTGTACGGTAAAGCGGCGGATTTTTGGTTTAGCGGGATGGATAAACAGGCAGTAATTGCTTACTGCAAAACATTGCCGGGTTATAATTATGCGTACACCAACAATTCAAACATGCTTTATGCCGTCCATATAGACGTGGTGTAGTCGATGGAATTGACGATCATCATCAGTGTTCTCCAGACGATCCTCGTCTCGATGTTGCTATGGTTTTGGCAGAAAAAGATTAATCGAAAAGAAGAGATTAACAAAAAACAAACCGAGGCGCGCAAGATGGAAAGTCTGCTCAATATGGAGATGGGTATGGCAAATGCCAAGTTGACATTTGCCATTGCGGAGGCTTTCAGGAGTGGGAAATTGAACGGAGAGCTGAACGAGGGGATCGAAGCTTACAAAGCGGCAAGAGATAAATATACGGACTTCATTAATGAGCAGGCGACAGAAAAATTGCAGTCATAAAATGTAAAACAGGGAGATCGTCTCCCTGTTTTTGTTTAACCAATTACTTTACATACTTTTTACATATATATTTTTTTATTTTTACTTTCGTATAATATGATATAATATGTTATAAATTTATCAAAGAGTGGCTGTGCATGATTTATATTGTTGAAGATGACCGCGAAATTCGTGAGATGATTGGCTATGCCTTAAAAAACAGTGGATTTGAAGTGGCAGGCCTCGCTGACGGCAATCAGTTGGACGCTGCTGTTGAAGTACAGGTGCCGGAAATGATTCTGCTGGATATTATGTTGCCCGAAGAAGACGGTCTGGCGGTTTTAAGGCGGCTTCGCGAAGACGAGAGGACGAAAGATGTGCCGATTATGATGGTGACGGCGAAAACGACAGAGCTGGATAAGGTAAAGGGCTTGGATATGGGGGCAGACGATTATCTGACAAAGCCGTTCGGTATTATGGAGCTGGTCTCGCGCGTTAAAGCGCTGCTGCGCCGCTCAGCGCCGCGCGACGATGAGGAAATAATTGTTTATGCCGGTATTATGCTGGATGTCCGCCGGCATCTCGTATCGGCTGACGGCAGGCAATTGGAGCTGACATATAAGGAATACGAATTATTAAAGTATCTGTTAAAAAACAGCGGTATTGTGTTATCGCGTGAAAAAATTATGGACAAAGTATGGGGATATGATTTTGAGGGCGAAAGTCGGACGGTAGATATGCATATTAAGACGCTTCGACAGAAGCTGGGGCAAAATGGTGCGCATATCAAAACAATCCGAAATGTAGGCTATAAACTGGGAGACTGAAAGCCTTATGATGAAGGACAACATTGCAGCGATTTTTTCCATCATCCGGCATATGTCGGAGGGCGTTTTGTTTTTGGATCAGGACGGCCGGATTTTGGCTGCCAATGAAAATATACGCGCCTGTTTGTCTCTGGGCGGGGATGTCGCAGGCAGAAAGATCGATGAAATCAGTGGGAATTTAGAGTTGAATGCGTGTATTGATGAGGCGCTTAGGGGACATAGTAAGTGGAAATATGCATATGTGGGTGAGCGTTATGTTCAAATACATGCAAATCCGGTTTTTGCAGAGAAGGTGCAAATCGGTACGGTTGTGTTGCTGTTTGGCATCAGTGAACAGATCCAAATGGAAAAGGTCAAGCAGCAATTCAGTGCGAATGTGTCACACGAGTTAAAGACACCGCTGACGTCGATTTCCGGTTATGCGGAGATGATTGAAACCGGTATGGCAAAGGAAGAAGATGTGCGCAACTTTGCGGCGCGCATCCATAAAGAGGCGCATAGATTGCTGGAATTGATCAGTGATATCATACGCCTTTCGGAATTGGATGAGGAAAAAGAGATACTGCGTTCTGAGCCGGTCAATTTGATGGAGATCGCGGATGAGTGTGCAGATATTTTATTGATGTCGGCGAAGAAACGGGATGTTTCGCTGCATATAGAAGGCCGGTCGGCTGTCGTCATTGGCGATCGGGGGTTGATTTTCGAGTTGGTGTACAACCTTTGTGATAACGCAATTCGTTATAACCGATACGGTGGCAGCGTGGTTCTTTCAGTAGGGGAGAATCAGATCTCGGTAAAGGATACCGGCATTGGGATTCCGAAAGAACATCAAGGCAGAATTTTTGAACGATTTTATCGTGTTGATGAATCGCGCTCAAAAAAAACGGGTGGTACCGGATTGGGACTTGCGATTGTTAAACATATTGCCGAACGGCAACGGGCAACGCTGGAACTATCCAGCGAAGAAGGTGTGGGTACAGAGATCATCGTTCGGTTTTTCGAAGCATTGTAGGGAGGATATATGAATATATTTTCAATCTTGACGCTGATTGGCGGGCTGGCATTTTTTCTGTTCGGAATGAATGTTATGTCTACCGGCCTTGAAAAGATGTCCGGCGGAAAGCTGGAGACGACGCTGGAGAAGATGACGTCGACTAAATTTAAAAGCCTTGCGCTCGGTGCCGGCATTACGATTGCGATCCAGTCGTCGTCTGCGATGATGGTGATGCTTGTGGGGCTGGTGAATTCGGGCATTATGCAGTTTGGTCAGACGATCGGCATTATTATGGGGTCCAACATCGGTACGACGCTGACGGCCTGGCTGCTTAGTCTGACGGGGATTGAAAGCTCCAACTTTTTAATTCAGATGTTAAAACCGGAGTCGTTTGCGCCGATCCTCGCATTTATCGGCATCTGTATGCTGATGCTGTCGAAGAACGGCAGGAAGAAGGATATCGGCAGTGTTTTGGTTGGCTTTGCCGTTTTAATGCAGGGGATGACCCTGATGAGCAGCGCGGTGAAACCGCTTGCGGATATGCCCGAATTTACCAGAATCTTAACGATGTTTGCCAATCCGATTATCGGTGTTCTGATCGGCACAATTTTTACGGGCGTTATTCAAAGCTCGGCGGCCTCTGTCGGGATTTTGCAGGCGCTTTCGCTGACCGGAAGCATTACGTATCAGATGGCGATCCCGATTATTATGGGCCAGAATATCGGTACCTGCGTAACGTCGCTGATTTCGAGTATCGGCACGAATACAAACGCAAAGCGTGTCGCGGCCGTGCATATTTATTTTAACCTGATCGGGACGATCATCTGCCTGGTGGTGTATTATGGACTCAACGCAATCTTTCGCTTTGCTTTTGTCGATACGGCGATCGGGCCTTTCGGCATTGCCGTCGTACACAGTATTTTCAACGTAGCGACGACGTTTTTATTACTGCCGTTTACGAAGCAGTTGGAAAAACTCGCTTGTATGACGGTGCGGGAAAAGCGCATCAAAGGCGTTATCGTGCCGGAAGAATACACATTGCTGGACAAACGTCTGCTGCATTCGCCTTCTTTTGCAATCGACCATTGCCGTAATATGACGGTGAATATGGCGGAAATGGCGTGCGATACGATGGTAGCGGCGATCGGGCTGTTCGACCGTTTCGAAGAAGCGGTCGCAAAGATGGTGCGTGAAAATGAAAATACGATTGATTTATATGAAGATAAAATAGGCTCCTATCTTGTTAAACTGAGCGGAAAAGAGCTGACGGATGAGGACAGCAAAGAAGTCTCGAAGCTGCTGCATATTATCGGCGATATCGAGCGTATCGGCGATCATGCGGTAAACGTGATGCAGAGCGCAAAAGAAATGTATGAAAAGAAAATTCGTTTCTCGCCGGAAGCGACGCGCGAGTTGGCCGTAGCCAACCAGGCCTTGATTGAGATTTTGACGATGACGCTTCGCGCATTAAAAGAAAATGATGTTGAGTTGGCTTACAATGTAGAGCCGCTGGAGCAGGTCATCGACGAATTGCGTGCAGAGATGAAAATCCGCCATATTATTCGCTTAAAGGAAGGCATGTGTACCATTGAGTTGGGCTTTATTTATTCCGACTTATTGACGAGTTATGAACGTGTGGGCGATCACTGTTCAAATATTGCCATCTGTCTGATCCAGATCAGGGCGTCTGAGAACTTTGATATTCACGGATATATGGATGAGGTGAAGACTTCCGGTCACCCCGGCTATCAGGAAGCGTTTAACCGTTATAAGAAAACGTATGAATTGCCGCAGCGTGCGTTTATTCATATTGATTGATGCGTAATTTTGTGTAAAGCCCATTTTATTGGGCTTTTTTGTTGTATTATGATATACTGAATGATAACATTGAAATAAGATATTTTGCATAAGGAGAAAGTATGAAAGCTTGGAGAGGAACCAGAAGAGTCATTTTAATCACGCTAGTTTTGGTATGTTTTCTTTTTTTGTCGACGGTTGCTTTTGCAGAAGCAGCCACTGTTAAGGTACAGCATCGGTATGCGGACAATGCGGTCGTAACGGAAGAGAAAGAGATTGTGTTAAATGAACCGACGGATTTATCCGATTGGGTGCAGACGTCTTATAAAAACAACACAGATGAATTTAATCGTGTAGAGGTTGTGCGCACGCCTATTGATTATACATAC
>CALGIV010000120.1 GCA_937914785.1 uncultured Eubacteriaceae bacterium
AGGGGATTATACCGTCTACTTGATTTATCAGGATGAGCCTAATTCTATCAAGTATAAAGATGGTACTATGCAAAACAACTCTTTGGTTCTGGATAAATTGGCGGCTTATTTAGAGTCGGCTCCCGATGTTGAAGCGTTAATACAAAATAACCTTGATGATGTGAACACGCTGCGAAGTGAGTTAGATTTACCTAAACTATAAGCGAACAAATAGTTTATAATATGCTTGAAATACCACCAATATCCATACAAAAATGGGAAAGGTGGTTTTTTATTGTTATAAAAATAAAGCAAGTTAAATGAACAAAAGTAAAAAAGATTGAGAGTTGATTGTTGACAGATATAAAATATGTTATTATTTGTGAAATAATAATTTTAATGGGCAAAGAGAGTTTGTTGTGAAAAAAATAACGGTAATTTGCATAGTAATACTACTTCTTTTAGCTGGCTGCGGTATAAATACGGAAAAGAAAACGGGTTTTGAAGATTTTGTTTATGGGATGAGCAGGCAGGAAGTTAGACAAAAGTGTGAAGAGAGCAGAAACTTTACATATATTCCTGAAATTGATGAGAACAATGAAGAAAGCCTTGATATTTATTATTATCGGAATGGGGATACGCCTGTAGGTGCGCTTTATGAAGAAATTGCCGATCCGGATGAATCTGAATTGACCGTGCTTTTTCGCTTTGATGAGGAAAGTGCTTTGATTCGAATCGGGGTGAATATGGTGGCGCCAGAGATAGATATCAGTGTTGCTGAAAGGCTTTTAACAGTGTTTACAGAAGAGTTTGGTGAACCGGAACAAATTGAGCCTTTTGAATTTTTCTATTATTTTGCAAAACAGGAAATCTCATTAATTTATGATACTGCCGGCCTGTCTTACGGCGATCTCATCGCCGTTCGATATGGTATGCCAAAACCAGAATTGGATAATCAATAAGTACAAAAATACGATTCTTATAGAGTTGTATTTTTTATAATATTGTATTGTAATTTAACAGTATTTTAATGCAAGGCTGCTTTAGCGGTCTGAAATTTATTTTTGAAACAATCTGCCTGTATGTTATTGTATTTCTGCTGCGCGACATTGATTTCATATTTTTTATTTCATAAACAGTGTTTATTCGGCCACACTAACTGATAATCTATCAAACACCTGTATGCCAATTCAATGCGAAATTATTGAAGTGAAATAGTGCTGTTTTATTACGATGCTCTATTTTTAATGAATGGCTGGAGGCTGTTTATAAGGAGGGTTGTAATGTCGTCAGTTTGGACAGACAGCATAGAAGGAAAGAGGCCGGTATTTCCACGGCTGGAGAAAGATAAAAAAACAGATGTGTTGATTATCGGCGGTGGACTTGCTGGAATCCTGACGGCGTACAAACTGAAAGAGGCCGGCGTATCGTGTATGCTTGTAGAGGCAAAACAAATTGGCAGTGGCGTGACAAAGAACACGACGGGCAAAATTACCGCACAGCACGGAATTGTGTACGCAAATTTGATCAAGCGGTTTGGTATAGAGCGGGCTAAACTGTATTATGAAGCGAATACGGCTGCCATCAAAGCGTACAGCAATCTTGCGAAAAGGGTTCCCTGTGGGCTGGAAGAAAAAACGGCTTATGTTTACAGCACAGACAGTCGAGCGAAGCTTGAAATGGAAGCAGAGGCTTATCAAAAACTGGGGATTCCGATGCAATTTAAAGAGGATGTTCCCGTGCCATTTCAGACGGTGGGTGCGTTGGGTATGCTAAGTCAGGCGCAGTTTAATCCGATGCAGTTTTTGGTCGGCCTTACAGATGGGCTTGAAATCTATGAAAACACATTTGTCAAGGATGTTAAAGGTCATATGTCCATAACGGATAAGGCGCGTATTGAAGCGCAGCATATTGTGCTGGCGACGCATTTTCCGCTGGTTAATATTCCGGGGCTGTATTTTATGAAGTTATACCAGCATCGTTCCTATGTTTTGGCGTTAAGCGATGGGCCGGATCTAAAGGGAATGTACGTCGATGAAAGGCAGAATGGGCACTCATTCAGGAATTATGAAGGAATGCTTTTGCTTGGCGGCGGCGATCACCGCACGGGTAAAAAAGGCGGCGGATACGGTGAGTTACGCAGCCTCGCAAGACGGGCGTATCCTGATTTAGAGGAGCGATATGCCTGGGCGGCACAGGATTGCATGACGCTGGATCAAATGCCTTATATAGGCATTCACCGCGTCTCAGCCTCCAATCTTTACGTTGCTGCCGGTTTTAATAAATGGGGAATGACAGGGTCGATGGTGGCTGCGGCTGTGTTAACAGAGTTCATTCTACAGAGGGAAAGCGAATTGAGTGCTCTCTTTTCGCCGCAGCGTTCGATGCTGCGCGGACAGGTGTTTTTAAATATGGCACATTCTGTCGGCGGTTTTTTCCGATTTGGCAAACGCTGTCCGCATATGGGTTGTGCTTTAAAATGGAACAGCGTTGAAAAAACATGGGATTGCTCCTGTCATGGCTCGCGTTTCAATCGGTATGGAAACGTGATCGACAATCCCGCCAAAAGGGGGATTTCTGTTGAGTAAATATTTTGAAGGCTGGTATTTAAAACATCAGAAAGATGGCAGGACGCTGGCGCTGATTCCGGGGCGCTCTGACGATGAAGCTTTTATTCAGGTGATCGATGATGAGGCGTCGTATTACATTCCTTATCCACTGAAAGAATACAGCAACCGGAATGGATTGATTAAGATAGCGGAGAATCAATTTTCCCGTGAAGGTGTAATACTCCGTATTGATCATAAAGATATTTCATTAAATGGAAATTTGCGTTATAATTCATTGACGCCCATTGCTTACGATATTATGGGGCCGTTTCGTTTCTTTCCGATGGAATGTAAACACAGCGTCATCAGCATGGATCATACAATTCAGGGGGAATTTCTTTTTAACGATCAACGCATAGATTTTAATCGCGGGAGAGGGTATATTGAATCGGACCGCGGCAAATCTTTTCCCGAAAGTTATCTATGGACACAGGCCAATGACTTTGATGAAAGATGTTCTGTTATGGTCGCGATTGCGAAGATTCCATTTGCGGGCTTAAAATTCTGGGGATGTATCAGCGTCGTCTGGTATCGGGGCAGGGAATATCGTCTGGCCACTTATAGGGGTGTGAAGGTTCGTAAGCGAAGCCGGGACGGGCTGTTCATCCAACAAGGCAAATATCGTTTAGTTGTAGATGTTCCCATTCAAAACGGCTATGCTCTTTACGCGCCCGATCAGGGCTCAATGCTTCGGACCATTCACGAAGTGCCGTCCTGTACGGCGCGGTATCGGTTTTATTTGAATGAGGATTTGTTGTTTGATAAAACCTCGCATTGCGCAAGTTATGAATTTGCAGAGAAAGATTCGGGCATAAAGAGCTGAAAACGAAGTTTATAACGTAGAGTTTTCTCATAAAAGTACCGCTGTGTATATAAAAATAAATTTAATTGTAAGATATCGCATAAAAAATAAGTCTATCATATGAACTGCATCAGTTTATCGTAATATTGAAAGGAGCAAATGAAATATGAAGAAAACGATCGGGATCAGTCTGTTGGTTCTCGTGCTATTAATGGGATTTGCAGGCTGCTCAAGCAGTGGCGGCAAGGAGGTTGCCAAGGTGAATTATGAACAATATATGCAGATCAATTTGGGGATGAGTTATGAAGAGGTGTGTAATTTGATCGGTGCAGAAGGAGAGGCGGTGGCTGAACCGGAAGATGAGACGTTGAAAGAGTATACCTGGGAGGCGGAAGCCGGCCAGACAAAGGAACGTTCTTTCATTCTGCTGGGATTTAGAGAAGATGTGCTCGTCAAAAAAGTTCAGGCAGGCGTACTTAAAGAAGATCAGTTTGATGAGACGGAGCCGCGCGTTGATGCGGATAAGCTGGCCGGTATTACGGCAGGAATGCCTCGCAGTGAAGTAGAAGGTCTGGTTGGCAGTAAAGGAAAACTGTCTTCAGAAATCCTGTTGGATGGCGGTAAAACGCAGACCGAGTATATGTATCTTGGCGAAGGCGTTGACGAAAGCGCTTATGTGCTGATTACTTATGTAGATGATGCAGTCACGGATATCTACCAAAACGGTATCGTTAAAGAGTAGTTGTATTGCTGAACAAAAGGCGTCAAAAAGGCGCCTTTTTTCTATGCATAATAATTGAACTATGGTATAATAAAAACAATAGGGTCAGCGGAGGTAATAGGGTGAAGTTTGCTTTTGTGACAATATATGTTAAGGATATGGACAAGTCGATCAGTTTTTATAATGGGCTGTTGGGGCTTGAGATTACGATGCGGCGCTTAACAGGAGGCGGTGGAGAAATGGCAATGCTAGGCGGGGCCGGGAGTTCGCAAGTGGAATTGTTATATGTGCCACAGGCGCCTGCTGCAGATTATAGCGGCTTTTCCGTCGGCATCGAAGTGGCGGATTTGGATGAAGCGGCAGCGTTTTTGGCGCGTGAAGGCTATCCCATTCAGCGCGGTCCGGCCTCTCCTGCGCCGGATGTGCGCTTTGCATTTATTCAGGATCCGAATGGCGTTGAAATTGAGCTGATCGAATATAGTCGTTAAAGGAGAATTTGAGTGATGGCACATGATGTTTTTATCAGTTATTCGTCGAAAGATGCGTTGACGGCAGAGGCAGTTTGCCACAATCTGGAAAAAAATGGAATGCGCTGTTGGATTGCGCCGCGCAATGTGCGCGCAGGATTTCAATACGGTGCGGAGATTATTTACGGCGTGAAAAATTGCAAGGTGCTGGTGCTTTTATTTTCAGAGAATTCATCGAATTCCGGCCACGTGCAAAATGAGGTGGAACGGGCGTTTGGTTATGAGAAAATTATCATTCCTTACCGCATTGATAACGCGAAACTGAATGATAATTTAGAGTATTTTCTTTCGAGTAAACACTGGATCGATGCATACCCCACAGGAGACGTATTTACAAACTTGATTCAAGCTACAAAAGTTGCATTGGGCATCTCGGTGAACGATGGCGTTGCGGACGATGATTTTGAGGATAAAGCAAGCGAGGAGCCGATGAGCAGGCAGGATGTGCTCATCAATTGCATTCAAAACGGCGCACAATATAAGGACTCTGCTAAGGCGCTCTATAAAGAGGGGGATACGAAAACGGCCATTGTCCATATGAATCAATCGGTCGATTTTTACAGAAAACTGGTCGAAGAGTTTGAGGAAATGCAGCATTTGCATATGCTGGCGCATTTGGAAAATGAGCTGGGGTTGTATTACAACAAATTGGGTAATATTAAAAAAGCATTGGCCACGTATGAAAACAGTATTCGTCATTATGAAAAATTGAACGAGCTTAACGATGATAAGTTTATTCATGATTTGAGTATTACGCTTTCAAATATCGCACTCGAATATTCGAAGTTCGATAAAATGGCAGCGAAGGAATATTACGAAAGATGTATTGAACTGCGAAAGCGGGTGTTGGAAAAGGATGAAGATTATCGGCCGACCTATGAAAAAGCGCTCGCCAGTATGCAAAAGCTCGGCGTATGAGTAAATACAGCTTTAAAATCCGATTGCGATGCGGCCGGATTTTAAAATCGTAAACTCCGGATGGATGGCAATAGCAGTTTTGTAGAGAAAAGTAAAATATGCAGGACGTTAAAATCATATGTTCAAAATGAAACGTCTTTTGGCGGCGTAGTGCTTAAGCAGGAAAAACAAGCTGATTAAAACAGTACGGCAGATAAAAACAAGCATTGACAGGCCGGCCTTAAGTCGTATGTATAAGCAAGTGTTTAAGTGTTGTGTGGTGATAAAGCGATAGAAAAATATGAAGTTTAACAACCTTAGTTAAAACTTAATAAAATGTTTGAAAAATACATTTTTAAGTACTTTTTAACTAAAAAAACAGCTTTGTTAATGTTTTATCAATTAAAGCATATGAAGTAATTGACTTTTGAGGGTAATTCTATTAGAATACAAGTTAAGAATTTTATAAAAGAGGGTGAATGATATGAACTTTCAACAAGAGTACCAAAAAAAATTAATGACCCCCCAAGAAGCCGTCGGCCTGATTCAGGAAGGCGACCAAATTTATGCGCAAAGCGGCGCAATGTGTCCGCTTGATTGTGTAAACGAAGTTTACAGACAACGAGATCGTTTAAAAAAAGTTGGTTTTTTAGGAATGCTCGTCGCTCATCCGTGCGAGCTGTTTGATCCCAGTGCCAATGGCACGATCGATTACGCGACGACATTCTTCGGCCCCTATGAACGCGGTGCCAGAAAAGCCGGCCGTAATGTAGATTACTACATCTATCAATTGAAAAATGTCAATCAGGTCGTAAGAGACGTTTTTAAACCGACGGTTGTAATGCTGTCTTCTCCGGGTATGGACGAAAATGGGAATTTCAACTTAAGTTATAATCCGGGCGATGCAGACGACCGCGCGCGCGAAGGAAGATTGACAATTGTCAATGTAAACAAAAATCTGCCATACGTATATTCCGATTCCTGTTCGCTCAATATTGCAGACGTTGATGCAGTTGTTGAGATGGATTATGAAATTCCGGAAGGCAAAGGCGCAATGCCGACGGAACTGGAAAATAAAGTAGCTTCCTACATTGTTGAACGTATTCCGAACGGCGCGACATTGCAGATCGGTATTGGCGGTATTTCAAACGCCGTAGGCTACAGCCTTGAAAATCATAAGAATTTAGGTATTCATACAGAGATGTTCGTTGAATCGATGTATCACCTGATGCAAAAAGGCGCTGTTGACAACAGTATGAAGAAGAACTACCCCGGCAAGAGCGTATTGGGTTTTGCAGGCGGAAGCCGTGAAATGCTGAATTGGATGGATAAGAATCCGGATATTCTGCAAAAGAGCCTTGAGTGGGTAAATGACCCTTATATCGCTGGGGAAAATGATAACTTTGTCAGCGTAAATGCGTGTATTTCTGTCGATATACTCGGTCAGGTTGCCAGCGAATCAATCGGGCCGGTTCAGTTCAGCGGCACGGGCGGACAGCTCGACTTCGTACGTGCGGCTGCCGTATCCAAAGGCGGTAAGAGCTTTATCGCGACGACTTCCGTAAATGTGTCAAAAGACGGAACGCGATCCTCTAAGATCGTATTTGGACACGCACCGGGAACAGCGATTACGACGCCGAGAACCGATACACAATTTATTGTCACAGAATACGGTGTTGCGGACCTGTGGAATAAATCCGCTTCTCAGAGAGCGAATCAGATGATCGCGATTGCGCATCCGGATTACAGAGATGAGTTGACGGCACAGGCGAAAAAAGCAGGATATATTGTCTAAATATAAACATTAAAAAACAAGGGCTTTGGCCCTTGTTTTTTAATGTTCAATTTCGTTGTCTTTAATATACATAAAGTCTTTGACGTGTAAAAACAATCCTTGCGAGACGGTGTCCATATGCTCTTCCATCGCGCGTTTCGCAAGATCGGGCAGTTTCATTTCGATGGCATTGCAGATCGCGAGATGTTGAGACTGCGAAGCTCTTGCAGAAAGCGCGGAGGGTGTTTTGCCCAGAATCGCCGTACTGAACTGAATGTAACGGCTCATCTTTTTTTCGATACCTTTATACATACTCTTAATATAGTCGTTATCGCATTCTTCAACAATCAGGTTGTGAAAGAAATTATCCAAGTCGGCGATTCGCCGATAGTTGCCGACGGTAAAAGCTTTATAGAATTCTTCGGCTGCCTCTTTCAACTCGTCAAAACGTACCGTCGGATTGTATTTTGTATACAGGTATACCGCATGGCTTTCCAGCATCCTTCTGCTGAAGTGAACGGATTGAAAATCGGCGATATCCAAATACGATACGTAATAGCCGCTTTTGTTTTCATAACTTAAAACGACCCCATTTTGCTTTAATTGCTTGATAGCCTCTAAAATTGGTGTTCTGCTGATTTCGAGATCGTTTGCAATTTGTGCAACATTTATTTTTTCCCCGGGCAGAAAGTCCAATTTAATGATGGCATCGTACATCAAATCGTAGACAATTTTATTGATCGTCTCGAATGGGTTTTCCTCCACTGCCCGCTTAAATATTTCTTTATTCATAAGCTTAATCAATCACACCTTTCCACAATATTTTACCACAGAGTCGCTTAAATAAAAACATTTTTTTTGAATTTGTTTTATTTTAGAGTTATTTTTTCAATTTGAAAAAAGAAAAAAGTTATAACGAAAACAAAACGGGCATTCATTTAAAAAATTCAACTTTAGTTGACCCTTTATTTTGAAGCCTTTAAAATAATAATTAACAAGGAAAATTTCAAGAAAAGAAAATGGACAATTCTTTTTTAAATGCGTTTTATCTGTTGTTTTATTGCGTTCCATCTTTTGAGTTCATCATATTTATTTTTAATTATTTTAATTTAAGGAGGGCCTGATATGCCGAAAATTGAGGTAGACAAAGAGTTTTGCAAAAGCTGCGGTCTTTGTACCGTGCAATGTCCCAAAAAAATTATCAAAATCGGCAATGTTGTAAACAGCAAGGGCTATAACATTGCCGAGCAAACAGATGAAAGTCAATGTACCGGATGTAAATTATGCGCGATTGTATGTCCGGATATGGCGATTGTTGTCTACAAGTAAAAAAAGGAGTGAGCAAATTGAGCAAAGAGTTTATTAAAGGTAATGAAGCTATTGCAGAAGCCGCCGTGCGCGCAGGCTGTCGGTTTTTTGCAGGCTATCCGATTACCCCGCAAAATGATATTCCCGAATATCTTTCAAAGAGGCTTTTCGAAGTAGGAGGCAACTTTATTCAGGGTGAAAGCGAAGTAGCCAGTGTGAATATGGTGTTTGGCGTTGCAGCGACCGGTATTCGAAGTATGACGAGTTCCTCAGGTCCGGGCCTTGCTTTAAAAGCGGAAGGAATTTCAAATCTTGCCGGTGCACGTGTGCCTTCTGTCGTTGTGAATGTGGCGCGTGGCGGTCCGGCGATCGGAACGATTTTGACAGCGCAGCAGGACTATCTGTCTGCGACAAAGGCGCCGGCGCCGGGTGGCTTTAAATGTTTTGTTCTGGCCCCTGCTACGGTGCAGGAAGCAGCGGATCTGGTCTATGAAGCATTTGACATTGCGGATAAATACCGCACGCCGGTGTATGTGCTGGCAGACGGGATGACCGGGAATATGATGGAAGTCGTTGAACTTCCGCCGATGCGTGAATTGTCGGAATTGCCGTCAAAAGACGATTGGCGTGTCAATAAGCTGGAGCAGGACGGTAACTTCCGTTCGATCAGTTCGTACAGCCCGACTGCAGAAGGGCTGCAGGAGATGAATGAAGCTTCTGAGGCGATGTATCAGCAGTGGGATAAAGAGGAACAGCGTTGGGAAGCGTTTATGATGGACGATGCGGAGTATGTTGTTACAGGGTACGGCTCCTCCGGCAGGATTGCAAAGTCTGCGGTGAAAGAATTGCGCGCACAGGGCATTAAGGCCGGCCTGATCCGTCCGATTACGCTGGTGCCGTTTCCAAAAGATGCATTTGATCAGATCGATTACGGTAGAATTAAAGAAATATTTGTCGCTGAAATGAGTATTCCTGCGCAGTATGCAGACGATGTGAGGTGGGCGACAAAGAGCAAGCTGGAAATTATCAGCGTATTGACTTCCGGCGGCGTAATCCTCGAGACCGAGGCGATTGTTGACGCCGTCAAAGAAAGAGTGTAAGGGGGAAGTGTTATAATGAACGTAGTATATGGTAGCCCCAGTTTTACTTCCGAAGTGATGGGGACGGGGTATTGTCCTGGCTGTGGTCATGGCACGGTACATAAATTGTTGGCTGAAGTAGTTGAGGAGCTTAGTGTTCGGGAAAAAACAGTGCTTTGTTATCCGATCGGCTGTGCGGGACTCGGCGGAGGCTGGACGAATTTGAATACATTGAGTTGTGCTCACGGCAGGGCCGGTGCAGTCGCCACAGCGGTGAAGAAAACGAATCAGGATAATGTTATTATTGCCTATCAGGGAGATGGGGACTTGGCCGCGATTGGGATGGCAGAGACGATGCACGCGGCAAACCGCGGCGAAAATATTACGGTTATCTTCATCAACAATACAAACTTTGGGATGACCGGTGGGCAGATGGCGCCGACGACCCTGATCGGTCAGAAAGCGACGACAAGCCCGGATGGCAGAGACTTAGAGCGTCACGGCGCGCCGTTTAAAATGGCGGAATTAATTGCCAAGCTTGAAGCGCCGAAGTTTGTTGGCCGTTATGCCGTTCACGATGCGAAGAATGCGATTAAAACAAAGGCAGCGATTAAAAAAGGCTTACAGATGCAACTGGATAAGAAGGGCTATTCTTTTATCGAGGTCTTATCCGTATGTCCGACAAACTGGAAAAAGAACCCGCTTGACAGTGCGAAGTATATCGATGAAGTCGTCTCGAAGACTTATCCGTTAGGCGTCTATAAAGATGTTGAATAGGAGGAAAAAATGGAAAAATCATTATTGATTGCAGGTTTTGGCGGTCAGGGTATTATGCTTATCGGTAAGATGCTTGGATTTGCCGCAAGTAAGGCAGGGATGAACGCAACTTTTTATCCTTCTTATGGCGCAGAGCAGCGCGGCGGAACGGCAAACTGCACGGTCATTATCGGCGACGATGAGATTGGCAGCCCGGTTTCAAGAAGGCTGGATACGCTGATTGCGATGAATGAGCCGTCATTCGTGCGTTTTGTTGACAGAATGAAAAAAGGCGGTGTTGTGATCGTCAACAGCTCCTTAGTGCAGAGCAAGGTGGAAGATAAAGACGTAAAGGCATTTTATATACCGGCCAATGACCTGGCGCAGGAATTGGGCAGCGTGCAGGTGGCGAATATTATCGTATTGGGCGCTTATATCGCTGCGACGGGTATTTTGGACGCCGAATTTGCCAAGCAGGTTATTGCAGAGCAGTTGGGCAGGAAGCCGGAAATGCTGGAATTAAATATGCAAGCATTTGATAAAGGTATGGCCGCCGTAAAATGACGGACGCTAAAAACGGAGGATTTAAAAATGCCTAAAATAGAAGTAAATAAAGAGTTTTGTAAGAGTTGCGGACTGTGTACGGTGCAGTGTCCGAAAAAGATAATCAAGATTGGCAGTGAGGTCAATTCCAAAGGCTATAACATTGCAGAACAAACTGATGAAAGCCAATGTACGGGATGTAAGTTGTGTGCGATCGTGTGCCCGGATACGGCGATCACGGTGTACAAATAAGCAGAGGAGTGAGTAACAGTGAGCAAAGAGTTTATAAAGGGCAACGAAGCCATGGCAGAAGCTGCGGTGCGCGGAGGTTGCAGATTTTTTGCCGGCTATCCGATAACACCTCAGAACGATATTCCGGAGTACCTCTCGAAAAGGCTTTTTGAGGTAGGCGGTACATTCATTCAGGGTGAAAGTGAAATTGCCAGTATCAATATGGTATACGGCGTAGCGGCTACGGGCGTTCGCAGTATGACCAGCTCTTCGAGTCCGGGGCTTGCGCTGAAATCTGAGGGGATCTCGTTTATTGCAGGTTCCAGGATTCCGGCTGTGATCATCAACGTGGCGCGCGGCGGCCCGGCACTCGGCACGATACAGGGTGCACAGCAAGACTATTTTGCGTCGGCAAAAGCAATTGCGCCCGGCGGATTCCGTTGCTTTGTCGTCTCGCCGAGCACGGTTCAGGAAGCGGCGGATTTGGTTTACGAAGCATTTGAGATCGCCGATAAATACCGCACGCCCGTATACGTGCTGACGGATGGCGTGATCGGCAATATGATGGAGATCGTCGAGCTTCCGCCGATGCGCGATCCTGAAGAGATGCTTTCTTCAGATGCGTGGCGAATTACGAAGTATAATGATGACAGCTCGGCACGTCAGTTCAGCACTTATCGTCCGACGGGAGAAATGCTGACGGTTGATAATATCGCAATGGCTGAATTGTATGAAGAGTGGCAGGAAAAGGAACAGCGCTGGGAAGCGTTTATGATGGAGGATGCAGAAGTTGTGCTTACCGCATACGGCTCCGCCGGCAGAATCGCGAAATCGGCTGTAAAAGAATTGCGCGCGCAGGGCATTAAAGCGGGCCTGATTCGCCCGATTACGTTGTTCCCATTCCCGAACAAGGCGTATGAAAACATTAATTACGATAAGATCGATAAGATATTTGTTGTGGAGATGAGCATACCGCCGCAGTTCGTATACGACGTGGAACTCGCTACAAAGAGTCAGTTGGATTATATTAATATCAATACGTCCGGCGGTGTGATCGTCGAGACGGAGTCCATCGTGGACAAAGTGAAAGAAAGTATGTAAGGGGGCCGTTAATAATGGAAAAGATCTATGAAAGACCCAGCTTTACGTCGCCCGCTATCGGAATGGGCTTTTGCCCGGGATGCAGCCACAGCACGGCACATAAATTGATGGCACAGGCACTGGATAAATATGGGCTCAGAGATAAGGCCGTCCTGATTTATCCGGTCGGCTGCGGCGGATTGGGCAAAGACTGGGTTCGTTTGAACAATATCGTGGCATTGCATGGACGCGCAGCAGCGGTCGGTACGGCGATCAAGAAATGTAACCCCGAAAACATCGTGATTTCCTATCAGGGAGATGGCGACTTGGCGGCTATTGGGATGGCTGAGACGATGCACGCGGCAAACCGGGGAGAAAATCTGACCGTTATCTTTATCAATAATACAAACTTCGGTATGACCGGCGGACAGATGGCGCCGACAACATTGTTGGGGCAGAGGACGACGACGAGTCCGGACGGCAGAGATATTGAACGTCACGGCGCGCCGTTTAAAATGGCCGAACTGATTGCAGAATTAGACGCACCGAAGTTTGTTGGACGTTTCGCACTCCACGACGCGAAAAACGTCATAAAAGCGCAGGCTGCGATCGACAAGGCGATTCGGATGCAGGTTGAAGGCAAAGGCTATTCGTTCGTCGAACTGATATCCTTATGCCCGACAAACTGGAAACTCAATCCTGTCGACAGTGCAAAGCGTGTAGAAAAAGAAATCCTGAAGGAATATCCGTTGGGCATCTTCAAGGACTTTGAGTAGGAGGATAAAGCAATGGAAAAATCCTTATTGATTGCCGGATTTGGCGGCCAGGGCATTATGTTGATTGGCAAAATGCTTGGTTTTGCGGCCAGTAAAGCAGGAATGAACGCAACGTTCTATCCTTCTTACGGCGCGGAGCAGCGCGGTGGGACGGCCAACTGTACTGTTATTATTGCAGACGATGAGATTGGCAGCCCGGTTTCTAAAAAACTAGATTCACTGATTGCGATGAATGAACCGTCATTTGTACGCTTTGTCGACAGAATGAAAAAAGGCGGTGTTGTGATCGTCAACAGTTCTTTGGTGCAAAGCAAGGTGGAAGACAAAGACGTTCAGGCGTTTTATGTGCCTGCAAATGACTTGGCGCAGCAGCTGGGCAGTGCACAGGTGGCCAACGTCGTCGTGCTCGGTGCATACATTGGTGCGACGGGCGTGCTGGATGCGGCATTCGCAAAACAGGTCGTCGCGGAACAGTTGGGCAAAAAACCGGAATTGCTTGAGTTGAATATGAAAGCATTTGACGCCGGTATGGAAGCAGTAAAACCCTAATTGATAGATATAAGATTTTATCATCTCTAAACGTAAAACAAGGCAGCTGTCCACTGCCTTGTTTTACATTACAGAATGTTTTTTAATTCGGTGATGTCGTATATTTCATAATCCGGTTTTAAAGAAGGATTTTTAAGGCGCTGCCGATTGAGCCAGCAGGTAGCAATGCCGGCGTTTTTACCGCCGCGGATGTCGGAAGAAAGCGAGTCGCCGACGATTAAGATTTTCATTTTGTCCCTCTCTTCGATATGAGAAAACACATAATCAAAGAAGCCCTTGTGAGGTTTGCCGATGCCGATTTCTTCAGAAATAAAGATATCGGCAAAGTAGCGCTTTAAGTGAAGCGTGTCAAAGCGTGCCCGCTGGGAAGGACCGATGCCGTTGGTGACGATGTAGAGCTGATAGTGTTTATAAAGATAATCGAGCGTCTCCATAACGCCGCTGAACAATGTAGCGTGTGTACCGAGATGGATGAGGTATAAGTCGTTAAAAGCGGCGCTGTCGGCGCGGATGTCGAATTCTTCAAACAGAGCATCAAAACGGCGTCGAACCAACTCGCCTAAGGTGATGTGGCCTTCTTCGTAGTCGGACCAGAGGCGGCGGCTGACAGTCTCATAAAATTGGTGCAGCGCCGGCGTATAGGCAAGTCCGATTTCCTCAAATGTACTTTTCAGCGCTTTTTCCTGTGAGAGATCGAAGTTAAACAATGTATTGTCGGCATCGATTAATAAAGTTGAATAGTTCATAAATACATCATAGCTTATTGGCGGCAAAAAGCAACTGCGTATGGTGACTTTTTTTATCATGTGGTATAATTAAAATATTAAACAGAAATGAGGACACTTATGAACAAGCTCATTGTGATCGATGCTTATTCATTGATTTATAAGGCCTATTATGCGATACGCGAAATGACGACGTCGACCGGAATTCCGACGAATGCGGTATATGGGTTCGTCAATATGCTGTTAAAGCTGCTGGCGGAACAGGAACCGGATTGCATCGTGGCGGCATTCGATACGAAGGCGCCAACGTTTCGGCACGAAATCTATGAAGCGTATAAGGCACACCGTCAGAAGATGCCGGAGGATTTGGCCGTTCAGATTGAGTACATTCGGCAAATTTTGGATAAGATGGGCGTTATGCGCACAGGTGTTGACGGCTATGAGGGGGACGACTTGCTGGCATCTTACGCGCGTCTGGCCAAGCAGAAGGGGCTTTCCTGTGTACTGGTAACCGGGGATAAGGATAGTTTTCAGCTGGTTGATGAGAATACGACAGTGTATTATGCAAAGCGGGGTGTCAGTGATATCGTCGTCGTTGATGAGGCTTATATTGCAGAGCAATATACAGGCATAAACCCAAAACAACTGATTGACGTCAAGGCGTTGATGGGGGATAAGAGCGATAATATTCCGGGTGTGGCCGGTATCGGTGAGAAGACTGCGTTGAAGCTTGTCGGCGAGTATGGCAGCTTGGATGGCATTTATGAAAATATCGATCAGCATCCCCAAAAGCTTCAGGAAAAGCTGCTTAATGGTAGAGAGATCGCATATCAAAGCTACGCACTGGCGGCTATTTCCGACGAAGTACCAGTTGAGGACTGTACACATTACGAAGGAATCGCAGACCCGGATGGATTGCTGGATATTTTTGAACATCTGCAATTACGCGGTTTTATTAAGAAACTGGCACTTGAGCGCTCGGAAGAAAGTGCGGCGGAGCAGGAGACGGTAAGAAAAGCAGTGGAAGTGATGCAGGTAGAAGCGGTGGGGGTTGAGAAAGTTGAAGCGGACATCATTGCATCAAGAGAAGTATTTTTATACTACCAACAGTCGCAGGGGGAGTTGGACTTGCTGCTCTTTCAGACGGATGGCGGGGTATATGGCGTGCAGGAGCCGATGCTGTTAAAAGCAGTCATTCAAGTGCTGGATAAAGCAAAGGCACTGGTCGTGCATGACAAAAAGACGCTGCTCAATTGCGTGGCAAAATATGGCGTTCATTTTAAAAATATGGTGTTTGATATTTATCTCGCGGCTTATATTATCGATGCGACGGATGGCCGGTACGACCTGGCAACGCTCGGGATGAAATATTTAGGCTATGAATTGGAACAAAATGCAGCGGAAAGTCAATTGAGTTTTTTAAGTGCGACGCCCGAAGTGACAGGTTTGGGCATGTATGCCGAAGCTGTTGGAAAGTTATATGAATTGTTTCAACAGAAACTTTCTCAGATGGGGGCGGAAACGCTTTATGGTGAAATCGAGTTGCCGTTGGCACGTGTGCTTCATAAGATGGAACGAGAGGGCGTTACAATCGATGTGGAGGCGCTGAATGAGATTGGCGCGCGGCTGGAAGCGACGATTGAGGAGATGGAGCATAAGATTCGCGAGATTGCCGATAAGGGACCGGCGTTTAATATCTACTCCCCGAAGCAACTGGGCGATTTTCTGTTTAATGATTTGAATTTGCCGGTGATTAAAAAGACGAAGACCGGTTATTCGACCGATATTGAAGTACTGGAGGCCTTAAAGGGCGAGCATCGGGTCATCGAGATGATCATTGAGCTGCGCAAGGCCGCAAAATTGCACAGCACTTACGTGAAGGGATTGCTCGCGCTTGTCGATGCCGGGACGCGCAAGATTCACACGACGTTTAACCAGACGGTGACGACGACAGGGCGCATTTCTTCGTCGGAGCCGAACTTGCAGAATATTCCCGTTAAAACGCCGGAAGGCCGCATTCTGCGCAAGGCGTTTGTCGCTTGTGATGAAAATCACGTTCTGATTGACGCGGACTATTCGCAGATTGAGCTGCGCGTGCTTGCAGACATTTCGCAGGACGAGAACCTGATTCAGGCGTTTATCGAAGATAAGGATATTCATACGATTACGGCGTCTGAGGTTTTTGATGTGCCGCTTGAGATGGTTACTTCCTCGATGCGTTCAAGGGCGAAAGCCGTGAATTTCGGCATCGTATACGGCATCAGTGATTACGGGCTGTCGCGTGATTTGAATATCAGCAGAAAAGAAGCGAAGATGTATATCGACCGTTATCTGGCGCATTATAGTGGTGTAAAGCAATATATGGCCGATATTGTGGACTTTGCACGTGAGCATCGCTATGTCGAAACAAAGTTTAACCGGCGGCGTTATATTCCAAAAATCGACGGCAGGAATTTTAATGAGCGCAGTTTTGCCGAGCGCACGGCGATGAATACGCCGATTCAGGGGACGGCGGCCGATATCATCAAAATCGCGATGATTCGAGTTGACGAAGCGCTTGAGAAAAACAAGTTAAAAAGCCGGTTGATTTTGCAGGTACACGACGAACTGATCATTCAGGCGCCGCTTGAAGAAGAGAGTATAGCATATGAAATTTTGGTGTATGAAATGAAGAATGCGGCACAATTGAGCGTGCCGCTGAAAGTAGATATTCATACCGGCAGGTCGTGGTATGACAGTAAGTAGGTGAAAAGATGATAAAGATTGGTGTAACGGGGCTGATCGCCAGCGGAAAAAGTGCAGTGAGCAGATTGCTCAGCGAGCATTTAGGCTATCCGATTATTGATGCGGATGAGCTGTCGCGGGAAGTCAGCGGCAAGAATTCGAAGGTCGTTCAGGAGGTGGAGCTTGCTTTTGGCAGTGAGTACGTGATTGATGGGGAAATGGATCGCGACAAAGTGGCGGAAAAGGTCTTTAAAGATAAAGAGGCGTTGGCGAGGCTGAATGCGATTATTCATCATCGTGTTGGCGAGCGTTATTTTGAGCTGCTTGGGCGATATGAACAGCTGGGTATTGAAGGCGTTCTTTTCGACTGCCCGCTGTTGATCGAGAGCAATATTATGGATACCGTCGATGTCGTCGTGCTGGTCTATACAGAATACACCGAGCAGATACGCCGGCTGGTCGAGCTGCGCAATTATACGGAAGAGCACGCGCATGACAGAATTCGTAATCAGATGCCATTTGAAGAAAAGCGTCCGTATGCCGATGTTATTGTGAAAAACAGTCAGTCGCTTGCAGAATTGGAGCGCAGGATTCCACAGATCGCAGAAGACATAAAAAGAGTTTATTATGAAAAAAAGCTATTGCATAATGAGTAAATCTATTATATAATATTTTGCGCATGCGGTTGTGGCGGAATCGGCAGACGCACTATCTTGAGGGGGTAGCGAGCGAACGCTCGTGTGGGTTCAAGTCCCACCAACCGCACCATTTTAACCTTGAAATATCAAGGTTTTTTTATTTTCGTATGAACTGTCGTGAGAGCTAGTTATTAATTTGGACTTTTTTACTATTTAAATTTTCAATAGGAGGAAATAACAAAAGATTAAAGAATGGTAAGTTTGCCGTTCGTTCGTCTTTTTATCTATGCTCTTAACGGATAATACAAACACTTTTTCTTTTTGCATGTAGGGTTGTTTTTAAAGAAAGGACATTGTATATTCTGCGGTTTTTCCATTTTCAAATTCAAATGCTTTTCTGTAAATTCAATCCCCCTTTCTATGGATAGCAATGTATTTCGTTTGCAGCACCTCGGCCCGCCGTTCCTTGAAATATCCATAAGGCTTTCCGCGGTCATAAGATTTGCCAGCCCCCATTCTTCGATTGAAAGCGGCGTAGCTTCGGTTACAATGCTGATGAAAATCCCCGTGCCAGTTCCAGCTCCGCAGCAGCCCCACATTCCACAGCTGCCGCCGGGTACATCTTTTGCCCGTTGCTGTGCTTTAGATAGGGATTTGTCGAGGTCAATTTTCCCGCCAACATTTTTATAAGCGGCAAGCAAGGCGGCAACGACCAAGTAATGGTGTTCCGGTCCATGCGTATTGACAAATGGATTTTTCATCATATCCATTGCAATGTGGACAGGATTTTTTTCTTTGGTTTGCTTTGCCGATTGGGTGATATGTTCATACGCTGTTTTGGAGTGGCAGGTATCACAAACAAAATGTCCGTTTTCGCAAACAGCATTTGATTCAAAGAAAAAGCCGCAAAGCTTGCATTTTAGTGGTTTTGCAGTTTTAAAATACTTTAGCGGCTTTCCACAAATCAGGCACCCTGATTTGTAAGTTTTCATACACTCTCTTGTGGGTTTTCGGTTTGCTTCTGCTCAGTGTCCGTTTCAGGCGCACAGCAAGAATCGCTGCAATTGCATTCTGTTTCCACTTCAACGATTTCCATATTACAGCAGCCATTTTTCTCTTTTTTGCCTCCAAGCAAACCACTCAGCAATCCTTTTTTCTCATTCATAATGAACTCCTTTTATATAATAATATTAAACAGATAACCTGTTACAGTTGCTACAAAAAAGACACATGCCACAAA
Source organism: uncultured Eubacteriaceae bacterium (assembly GCA_937914785.1). Classification (GTDB taxonomy): domain Bacteria; phylum Bacillota; class Clostridia; order Eubacteriales; family UBA1433; genus CALGIV01. Next base: position 18,959 of record CALGIV010000120.1, read on the forward strand.
GGCGATAACCATTTTCTTTTTAAATATCGAGCTGAGGAGTGAAACCTCCGGAATACTTGCGCCTGCACCGCCGATAATCAGCGCAATCATTGTTCCATATCCCACGCCTTTGCCGATTAAAATACCGGCAATGGGTATCATGGTTTCTGTGCGAATATACATTGGTATGCCAAGAAGTGCAGCTGCCGGAACAGCCCACCAGTTACTTGCTCCTGCAAATCGCGCAAGGAAATCTGTTGGTACAAATTCATAAATAAAAGCGCCTATTCCTGCGCCGATAATGAGATAAATTACAACACCCCTGAACAGCTTTAATGCTTCTGTCAGCGAATGTTTCCATACGGCAAGGTTTTTCTGCCAAAAGGTTCCTTCCAGCTTTTCATATACAACCTCATTTTCTGCGCCGCCTTTTAATACCACTTTTTTAACCTGTTTTTCAAAACCCAGTTTGTCAAGTACGAGTCCCATCACAACCGCAAAAACAAAGGTAAAGATTGTATAAAGCAACGTGGCCTTAATACCGAAAAACTTAAGAAACAATGCAATAATAGCCGGATTCAGAATCGGGGAAGTTAAAAGGAATGACATAATCCCCGAAAACGGCGCGCCGCTTTGAAGCAACCCTACAACAATAGGTATGGTGGAACAGGAGCAAAACGGCGTTACCGCTCCAAGGGCTGCACCCAAAATGCTGTTTAAAAACTTCCTCGGTGTTGTTAATATCTTCTGTATTCTTTCTTTTGATATATATACCTGTAAAAGAGCCACAATAAAGCTGATTCCGATAAACAGCAGCAGCAACTCTCCAAACAGGAATAAAAAGGTTTTTCCCGCATTGATAAAACTTTCAACAGTAAACATGTTTCTACCTACTTTCTATTAATTGATTTATATTGGAAAGCAGGTATTTTCAGAAAAATCGGCATCGGTGTCGTCTCCTGCAAGAACACACAATCATCACCTCCATATTGGGACAATCCATCTAAAAAAATCGATATGCTTTTTCTTTTTTAAACCACCGGACAGGGTGGCTTTTATTCATAATTGGCGCAGTCGCTATCCTTAATCAGGACTTACAGCAGTAAGTTGTTTTAGCAATTCGACGGCGTATTCGCTTCCTTGCCGGCTGATGGAATAGTATATCCATTTACCCTCACGCCTGCCGACAACAACGCCTGAATCACAAAGGATTTTCATATGGTGGGATAACGTGGACTGACCGATAGGCAAATATTCCTGTAATTCGCAGGCACAGCGTTCGCCCTTATGCAGCATAGTTATAATTGCAAGCCGCTTTTCATCACAAAAGGCTTTAAATACGGCGGCGTGCTTTTCATGGATAGTAGGCATTTAAGACAACCTCATATCTAATATTTTCGATATATTGACAGTATATGTAACAAATCTATTTTTGTCAATATGAATTTATGTAAATCAATTATTAATTTGGACCTTCTGTTTTGGCAATGTGATTTCTCTGCTTGTCCATAATAACAGCAAGCTAATACGGCCTGCTGTTGTATTTTTTAAGAGTTGCTTAAAATTATATCAATTTATAGCCAATCCTTCCAATTGTGTGTCGACTATGCTACAATTTGCTATAGACGGAAGTGGATGGAAGACATTATTATGGGTAAGCGGAATTTTTAAAATCTCATAATAAGGGGAGTATATGATGGATTGGAAAAACTTATTGTCAACAGAAAAATTGGCGGCAGAAGAGCCGGAACCAAGTGACTTTGACCAATATCCAATAAATGCCTTTGAGAAGGATTACAATAAAATTGTATCGAGCGCCGTATTTCGCAGGCTTCAGGATAAGACACAAGTATTTCCTTTGGATAAAAGTGATTTTGTCAGAACGCGCCTGACGCACTCTATTGAAGTGTCTACCATTGCCCGTCAACTGGGGATTATGATATCTAAAAATACGACGCGATATCGGCCGACCGACATTGGCGAGACGGAGGCTGAAGGAATTTCTTCTGTTTTACTGTGTGCCGGCCTGTTGCATGATTTGGGCAATCCTCCGTTTGGTCATTTTGGCGAAGCGATTATTGGTGGATGGTTTAAGGATAATCTAAAGCGTGTGAAATACAAGGGGCATGCATTAAAGACGATGTTAACAGTTCAGATGATTAAGGATTTGGAACATTTTGAAGGAAATGCTCAGGCGCTGCGGCTCCTCGCGAAAGCCCAGTATGATTCTGAAATCAATCTTTCGGCGGCTGTCATCAGCACCTTAGTAAAATATCCGACCAATTCCTTATCGTTTAATAAAGAGGATTCGGATATAAAAAAACACAAGCCGGGTTATTTTTTTGCAGAAGCTGATATGCTTTGTCGGGTGTCTGGAATCGTTGGCACGCGAAAGGAATCAGGCGAAATCTGCCGGCACCCGTTAACCTATATGCTGGAAGCTGCAGATGATATTGCGTATGCAACGGCGGACTTGGAAGATGCATTTAAAAAGCAGCTGTTTACACTGAATGACTTTGTTGCATTCTTTGAATCCGGTTATGACAGCAGTGCGGTAAAGAATAATGGCTGCCCGGAGTATTACTCTCAGCTGTTGATCGATGATTTAAAAAACAGACGCGGAGAACAACCTGATTCTGTGGAAGATAATAGAGCGTTTATGCGATGGATTGTCTATACTCGCCGGTGGCTGATGTATGTTGCCGTATATCGTTTTTCGAGAAGCTATTCTGACATTATGGAAGGAAGCTACACCGGCGATTTGTTTTATGAAACGAACCATGCGATATCCATTAAAATCCTGAAAGATGCCATAGCAAATTTCGCCTTTAATTCTACGAATATCCTTAAATTGGAGCTATCGTCGCAGACGATCCTTTCTTTTCTGCTGGATAAGTTTGTCCGGGCAGTTTTGTATTATGATTATGCGGACGAGAAGTTTAAACCGTCAGAAGCTGATCAGAAATTACTTCGTATTTTCTCTGAAAATTACATACAGGACTATAATTCTTCTAAAACCGGAGATGAAGGGACGGATTTATATTTGCGTCTGCTTATGGTAACGGACTATATCAGTGGTATGACGGATTCATACGCGCGTACGCTGTATCGGGAGCTGAGCGGAATCGAATGAACGTATTTACCCGAATGCTTTATTGTATATTGGGCGATAATGAACAAGATTACAATTATCATAGTTGTAATCTTGTTCATTATCGCGAAAAATGAAAAAGTACATTTCAGAATTTGTTGGAACATTGGTATTGGTATTTATGGGGTGCGGCAGTGCAATCTTCCTTGGCTGTGAAATTGCGGGTGGTCATCTCGCCGTGGCTTTTGCTTTCGGCCTTTCTATTGTAGCGATGGCATACGTGATCGGCAATATTTCCGGTTGCCACATCAATCCGGCGGTATCTCTTGCGATGCTGATGCAGAAGAGGCTTTCGGGAAAAGATTTCGCAGGGTATATCGTTGCACAGATTTTAGGGGCGATTGCAGGCGCGGCTTTGTTAAAAGCGTTGGTCAGCGGGTTTGGTTTGACTGATTTGACCGGTGGTCTTGGCTCTAACGGCATAGCAAATGCAAGAGGCATTGGCGGTGCTATCATTATAGAAATTATACTGACATTTATTTTTGTTTTCACAATTCTTGGCGTCACTTCTGACGAGAAGAAGAGCAGTATTGCAGGCGTTGTCATTGGCCTGACCCTGACGTTTGTGCATATCGTCGGAATTCCACTGACCGGAACTTCCGTCAATCCGGCGCGAAGCATCGGTCCGGCGCTGTTTGCAGGTGGTGAAGCTCTTTCGACTGTATGGGTGTTTATTATAGCACCATTAATCGGCGCTGCTTTGGCCTCAATCGTATTCTCTTTGCTTAAAAAGCGTACTGAAAACATTATCTAGGAACTTAATTTGTAAGCATAAAAATAAATGACACTTTATTGAATAATTTTTGTAGAATATTTAACAAAGTGTCGTTTTTGTTTTGCAGTTATCAAAAAATATGCAGTTTGGAGTGATGGATTTGGCGAGAATTTCAGGTGTAGCAATAAAACATCAACCGGAGCATCATATGCTGACCATTCGAAAAACGATAGATTTTATGAAAGAATATTCGAACTTTATGGATCAAACGCTTGAGGCAATTACGCGTTATATGGATACTGTTGGTATCGTACCCAGTGGCGGGCCAATTGTATGTTTTCACAATATGGATTTAGAGTATCTTGATGTGGAGGCGGGGTGGGCGGTTGCGACAGCTGTAGCGGGCAACGATGAGATTACAGCAAACACTGTTTGTGCCCAAAAGGTTGCAACGGCGATTGATCAGGGCCCTTATGAAGAACAGGACTCTACCTTGATGGATATATTTGCGTGGATAGAAGAAAACGGATACGAACCGCAAGGCCCGATTTATTATCATTATCTGAACGATACGGATCGTTCGCCCGAAAAGTTTTTGACACAGATGGTTTTGCCGGTCAAATAGAAGAGAGTTCATCGTCGGCAATGCTTGCGATATGCTCATTTTTTAGTGTGCATGTTAAAAAGTGCCGTCGGATACGGGGATGACAAGGACTGGCTTCATACAAGTCTCATATAAGCGTATGTGCGTTTTTATAATTAATCGGTCAACAGATCAGTCCGCCCTTGTATCGCTTAATCTGATGTGTCGTAAAGCAGAGATGAATACCGGAGAGGAGGATGGCCTGTTTAAGCAATTCGCTGAATAATAATCGATGCGCGGTTGATAGCCTGATTATCAACGCCGGTTCCGGCAAGGTGGCATTCAGTTGCGGATTTGTTTCTCAGTGAAATGGTAGCTTCAGCTTCGATTGCTGTAAGAAACATGCCCGTCAGTTCAATGCGTTTTGTATCGCCCGGCTGGTCTGAATACATACTGAAAAGGGAAAGCGGGTTCTCAAGTCCGTCGATGGCAACCGCATAAGCTACGTTAAGCAGGTCGGCAGTAGGGCGTACGGTTAGAATATAATCGATGCGGTAGCGGTAGAGACCGGCAGTATTTACTGTAACAACAGAAGTGCTTGGTGTAAAACTGAAATCGCCGAATTGATATGATAAGAGAAAGGCGACATCGCCTTCCGGCGGGACATCTTGCGCCCCTCCGTTGTGGACAGCATTGAAATATGCGGGCGTTATCCCTGGTCCGGTTGGCCTTTGTGGTCCTGTGGGGCCCTGTCAGCCCTTGATAGTAGCAATAGTATGGAAAGCTAATATTGATTATCATAGTTCATTTTATCCTCCAGGGAGCTAAAGTGTTATTATAGTAGGCGTCGTAAAGTTGTGAAAGTTCAATGGGCTAAGATCACCCTACAGAGTCGTCAAGGGTGCAAACGCATAGTAAGCGCTATGTCATTTTTTTTCCTGATAGATACATATAGATTTGTAAAAAAGAAACTTCGGCTTTGCAAGCAGAAAAAAATATGATATATTGAATAGAGTTAAATTGGCCGAATGGTTGATGGAGAGACAAAATGAAATACGCAATTGTATTCCTGCTATGTTATTTTCTTGGCAATATCAACGTGGCGTTTATTGCCGGGAAGATTTTTTCTAAAAGTGATATTCGGGATGAAGGCAGTGGCAATGCGGGCAGTGCAAATGCTCTGCGTACATATGGCGCGAAGGTGGGGCTGACCGTACTTGTACTTGATGTGTTAAAGGGTGTTGTTGCAATGTTGATTGGCCGTTGGGTTACCGATGGCGCGGTATTGGGCGAATGTGCTGCCGTGCTCGGCGTGATCGTCGGGCACATCTGGCCGGTTATGCTGCGTTTTAAGGGCGGCAAAGGGATTGCGACGATTGCCGGTACGTATCTGATGATTTCGCCGCCGGCGATGTTGATCAGCCTTGGCGTGGCATTATTGACGATGGTAGTTTCGAAAATGGTCTCTTTGGGCTCTGTTCTGGGCGTCGTCTCACTGATGGTTTGCACATTTATTTTTACAGGCGCCGGGCCGGTCGCTTACGTGACGGTGCTGGTTGGCCTGATCGCGATTTTCGCGCATCGAGAAAATATTAAACGCATCATCAGTAAAGAAGAAAGTAAATTGCAATTTAAAAAATAACTGCTTTTAAGGCAGTTGTTTTTTTTAGGAATTTGTTGTAGAATAATGGATAGTTTTGTAAGCAAAGGATGAAAATATGACCCGAGAGAAAGTCAAGAAGATATTTTTATATTTCATCGCTCTTTTTATTGTGTGGTTCGGTGCGTCTTTCGTAGCGAATCACTATATTGATTATGCAGAAGTAATGGATTTGAGTGATGAAATGCTGTATGCAGCTGCTTTGAGGAATGAAGCGGTATTGGACGTACGGCTGGATGAATTGTTGCGGTTGCAAGCGGATGAGAGTGAAGAGACGGACGAAGTTGTCTATGCGCTTGGGGATGCGGATGCAGAGATTTTGAATGTCAAGATGCAGCTTTATTATGCGGAATATCTTGAAACTGAGCCGAAGGATGAAGTTTATGATGAGGAGCTTGTTGAGGCTGTAAAGCGCTATCAGCAGACTGCTGGGCTGGAAATAACTGGAAATATCACAGAAGAGACCCTGACAAGCCTTATGAATGAAGAAATGGTGATGAAACCGGGCCAGTCGGGTACAGGGATAAAGCGTTATCTGGACATTTTGTTTAATCTCGATTATTTATCCGATACGCCGGGTACATATTTTAATGAAATGGCAGCAGGTGCGGTACGCGCCTACCAGCAGGATCGCCAGCTGATCGTAAATGGTATGTTGGACGAGCGGACGCGCACGCGTTTGGATGAAGAAAAATATGTGTATCGTGAAGGGATGCGCGGCGAAGATATTTTAGCGCTGCAGGAAATGCTCGCTGCATTGGGCTATCTTCAAGGCAGTGCGGACGGCCTTTACGGTCAGGGCACGGCGCAGGCCGTGCGTGCATTTCAGGAAGAAAACAATATTATGCTATCCGGTGAAATGGACGAGTATACAAAGCTTGAAATTAAGAAGGCTTTTGAAGCGATGAATGCACCTGCCGATCGTAGCGGAGGTGAGAAGAAGTGATTAAGTTTGAGCAGGTATACAAGCAGTACAAGGGCAATGAGCAGTGTGCGCTTGAGGATATCAATGTCTTTATCGACCGCGGTGAATTTGTCTTTTTGGTCGGCCCGAGCGGTGCGGGGAAAAGTACGTTTCTGAATTTGATTTTAAAAGATTTTGACCCGACTCGGGGCACCGTCTACGTCGACGATGTCGATTTAAGCACGGTAAAGGGCAACACCGTGCAGCGTATGCGCCGTCGTATGGGCGTGGTCTTTCAGGAGTTTAAATTGCTGGAAGGAAAGACCGTTTATGAAAATATTGGTTTTGCGATGGAAGTTCTGCGCCGTGATAAAAAGACGATTCAACGCAGGGTTATGCGCGTGCTGCAACTTGTTGGTTTGGAAAATGCCGCTGCCAAATATCCGCAGGAATTATCCGGCGGGGAGCGCCAGCGCGTAGCGATTGCACGGGCGATCATCAACGGGCCGGATATTCTGATTTGTGATGAGCCGACCGGGAATTTAGACCCGCGTACGTCGCTGGGTATTATGAAGTTATTGGAAAACATTAATAAGCTGGGCACGACCATCGTGATGGCAACGCATGATAAACCCGTTGTGGATGCGTTTAAGAAGCGGGTTATCATCCTTGAGAGGGGTCATTTGATAGGTGACAGAAAAGGAGGCTACTTCTATTGAGTATGATACTGAACTTCTTTCGGGACGCTTATCTGAACATCAAGCGGAATTTGTTGATGAGTATGGCTTCGGTGATCTCGGTGATGGCGGCGCTGATTATCGTTGGGGTAATCGCCATTATCGCGATGAACGTGACATTTATTGTCGATGAGGTAGAAAGCAACCTCGAAATGAAAATATATATGGCAGATGACCAGCCTGAGGCTTCCGTCGAAGAAATTGGCAGCCGTATTCAGGCCAACGCACACGTGACAGAGCTTGCGTTTGTCAGCAAAGACGAAGCGCTGGATGAGTTTGCCTCCTGGTTTGGAAAAAACGAACAGCTGTTGCAGGGGTATGCCGAGCAGGGCAATCCGCTGCCGAGTTCCTATGTTATAAAAGTGGACAACGCGGAAAATCTCGATCAGATATATAAAGAGTTTATCAATATAGAGGGTGTTGAAGATATCGTCTACGGCCAGGAGTACGTGAGTGCGTTGCTGAAATTCAATAAGATGATCAATACGGTCAGTATTGTCGTCGTATTGATTTTAAGCATTATCAGTCTTTTTACGATTTACAATACGATAAAACTGACGGTTTTTGCGCGCCGCGGCGATATCGATATTATGAAGTATGTGGGTGCGGGTAAGCTTTACATCAAAATGCCGTTTATTTTGGAAGGCAGTATGTTAGGCGTGCTGGGAGCGTTGGTCGCCGTATTGTTATTGCGCAATATTTACGCGATGGTACTCGGCAGCTTAAAACTTGGTACTGTAATGCCTTTAAGTGCCTCGCTTGCGCCGTTCGGGTTGGTAATCGGGCCGATTAGCTATTGGTTCCTGCTTTATGGGTTTATAATCGGTGCAGTCGGCAGTTTGATTTCGGTCAGTAAGTTTCTGCGTACATAGCAGACAGGAGATAGATTATGAAGTATAACTGTAAAAAAGTAGTATCGCTGTTTTTAATCTGTGTAATTGTCTTGTCAGTACCGTTAAATATTTTTGCAGAAGAAACCAATCAGGAAAAGCTGGATCGCATTCGCGATGAGCTGGAAGCGATTGCAGAGGAAATTCGCAACTATGAAGGCAATATTGATGGCCTGATGGCGTTAATCGGCGAAATTGACGATAAAATTGATGAATATCAAGCGGAAATTGATAGAAAAAATCAGGAGATCGATGAAGCGAAAATACGGCTGGAAGAAGCAGAATTGGAATTGGTTGAAGCGGAAAAAAATCGGGAAGCACACAAAGAAATAGCCGATAAACGGATGCGCGTTATGTATATGTACGGAGATATGAACTATCTCGAAGTGTTGTTTTCTGCCGACAGTATTACCGATTTACTCAGTCGGTTAGATGGCGTGCGGCTTTTGACGCGTTCAGACAATGATATATTTACAGAACTGCTGCGTATTGAAGCAGAGATTCAGGAAAAGAAAGAAAAAATAGAAGAAGAAAAAGTTGCACTTGAAGCTTATGTTGCCGAGCAACAGGCCAATATTGATGCGCAGATGGCGCTGCGCGGAGAAAAAGAAGCCAAGCTGACCGAGCTGGAATCGAGCCTTGCCGGTGCGGAAGAAGCGGAACGCAAATTGAAACAGGATGAGACGGACATTTTACGTATTTTGGCTGCAGAACAGAATACCGAAGTGGAATATGGGAATACGAAAGGGTATTACCTGTGGCCGACGCCCGGTTATTACTATATCACAAGTGAATACGGCTATCGTGTGCATCCTGTCTACGGCTATACACTCTATCATAATGGGTTGGATATTGGAGCTTCTTACGGTGCGCCCATTCTCTCTCCCGGAACGGGTGTCGTGTTGATTGCCAGTTATTACGGCGGTTACGGCTACACCGTACTCATCGATATGGGCGGCGGAGTTTCAATGCTCCTGGGGCATTGCAGCCAGTTGCTCGTCAGCAAAGGTGATATTGTTACACAAGGGCAAACGGTGGCGCTCGTCGGCTCGACC
>CALGIV010000121.1 GCA_937914785.1 uncultured Eubacteriaceae bacterium
ATTGATCGCCAGCGAGAACTACTCCTCTCTGGCCGTACAGGCTGCCCAGGGCAATCTGCTGACGGATAAGTATGCGGAAGGAATCCCGGGCTACCGCTTCTATGCCGGATGCGACAACGTCGACGATGTTGAAAGCGAAGCCGCACGGCTGGCCTGTGAACTGTTCGGCGCCGAACACGCCTACGTTCAACCGCATTCCGGCTCGGATGCGAACTTGTGGGCCTTTACGGCGATCATCTCCGCCGAACGGCAGGAACCCTTGATGGAAAAGCTCGGCATCGACAATCCGGCGCACGCGACAAAAGAACAATGGGACGAGATACGCAAGGCCTATTTCGGGCAAAAACTGCTCGCGATGGACTATTATTCCGGCGGTCATTTAACCCACGGCTACCGACAAAACTTTACAAGCCTGTTATTTGACGTTTCTCAATATACCGTCAACAAGGAAACCTACCTGCTCGACATCGAAGAGATCCGCGCACAGCTGCATGCAGTCAGGCCGATGATCTTCTTGATCGGCTACAGCGCTTATCCGAGAAAGATCAACTTTAAACAGATGAAAGAGCTGGCCGATGAAGTCGACGCAGTCTTTATGGTCGATATGGCGCACTTCGCAGGCCTGGTTGCCGGCAAAGTCTTTACCGGCGAATACGACCCTGTCAAGTACGCCGACGTCGTGACGACGACGACGCACAAAACCCTGCGCGGCCCGCGAGGCGGTATCATCTTATGTAAAGAGAAGTATGCCAAATATGTCGACAAGGGGTGTCCGGCGATTACGGGCGGCCCGTTGCCGCACGTGATGGCGGCAAAAGCCGTAGCATTTCAGGAGGCATTAAAGCCCGAATTTAAAACATATGCCCAAAAAATAGTCGACAACGCCGATGCACTGGCTTCCGCACTTACCGCTTTAGGCGCAAGCGTCGTCTCCGGCGGGACGGATAATCACCTCCTGCTCGTCGACTGCGAAAAGTCTTACGGTCTGACCGGCCGTCAGGCGGAAAGCGCCTTGCGCGAATGCAGCCTGACGATGAACCGCAACGCGCTGCCATTCGACGTCAATGGCCCGTGGTATACCAGCGGCATCCGTCTGGGCACGCCCGCCGTGACAACGCTGGGAATGGAACAGGCGGAAATGAAAGAGATCGCCGAGGTCATCAACCTGATCCTTTCAAACACGAAGCCCACGATCATCGAAAAAGGCGACAACAAAGGCAAACCGAGCAAAGCCAAATATCTCATCGATGAACAGGCTAAAACAGAAGCGCGTGCACGCGTCAAAGCGTTGCTTGAGCGTTTCCCGCTTTATCCGTCGCTAACCATCGAGATCGTCCCCGAAGAATACTTCGCTTAAAATAAAAAACGACTGTTTGACCATCTTAAAAAGCCCTGATCTTCTTATCGAAAATCAGGGCTTTGATTTTTTACAGCGAACTGTCTCAAACTTCTATTGCCAGCTTTTTAAAATTCGTAACAGCAAATCCAAAACGAGTCCACTTCACACTCCACCAGACTTCTCGTAAAATGATAATGAACGTTCCTTAAAATAATCGGCATCAGATTGCTATTCGCTTTTCTGTGGAGCTTTCTTTTTATTCAGCTTCAACGTGATATTGCGCTTTTCCGCCATTTCCTGAAACAGCTGCACCGCTCGAGCCACCCTTTCCTTAACCGCAGCATCCGGCTTAACTTCTTTTGCAAGCTGCGCCATCACCTCTTTTATATCGCATAATTCCAGGAGATTGACCGCAATACAGTAAAAATTCTTGCGCCGTCCATCATTATAATCCTTTAGCAAAACCTGTAATATCGCTACTTTCTCATTCAGTTCAGATTGATAGTGAGCCAATCCGGCATTTTTGGCTTTTTCAAAGTCTTTTCGCACATTCCGATAACTGATAAAAGAATCGACATCGTCTTTTCGGTCATACCTTTTACACGGATATTCATCACATAGATAGCAGTATTCAATCCCTCCGTGACGTTGGCTGCATGTAATGACCCCGCATGACGGACGCTTTTCAAAAAAACCTTCACCGCCGCACCCCGGACATCTCGACGTCCCATCGGTGTGATAACGGGGGCACAGGCCACAGTTCAATCCGCAAGCTGAAAACAAAGGATACTGCCTTTGATAATTTTTCATCAATCAATTCCTCCTCTTGCCTCAAAGCCTACTAAAAAGTATTATACCTCATCACCGTACAAAAGCAAATCCCGCCTGTAATTTACAGACGGAACTGTTTTATTATTTCAAATAGTATGAATGCTATTTTTACTTTAAAATTTTCTTCCGCCGCCGCCAAAACTGCGCCCGCTGCTGTGTGAGCTGACACTGCTGCGCCCGCTTGAAGAAGAGCCGCTCGAACGCATCGAACTGCCACCGCCACCGCTCGACGGCGGAGGGGGTGGTGGGATATATTGCTTGCTGATATGTGAATCAATCAATATATCATTATTAACACGCAAATTAATGCGGCATTTTTCGCGGTAAGGATAATACGTCCGCACCTCTTTAAAGCGGTATTTCTGCTTAACGGAGTTCGTAAAAACCAGCCCGACAATCAACGCTGCTGCTAAACTGACCGCGGCGGTGACGATATAGAAAACCGGTCCCGGCGGTCTTTTATACACATCGATCTCGCCCGTTTCCGTGTCGTAATTATGCTGGCCTTCTTCAATGCCCGCCTCGATATAACCGGTCGTCGAGCTTAAAAACCGTACCGCCGCATCGTAGAAATCCCCTTCGCCAAGTCCGACGAATACATCATCCAAGACCGCTTCAATCCGCCTGTCTGTCAGATAACGAATCGCTTCTCCGGAAGTTGCGATATACGCCTCACGATTATCCATATCGATGAGCAGCACCACACAGGACTCTTTATTGCGCCCCAAGCCGATGCCGTTATCGACACAAAAGTCTTCCACATAAGTTTTTGCCGTCTTGCCCTCCGCATAATCGGTCGTCAAAACGCCAAATGCGATATCGTAACGCTCTTCCAACGCTGCAATACTTCCGGCGAGCTCTGCCTCTTGTTCAGCGCTGAACAAATCGGCATAATCCCACACATTATATTCTTCTGCCGATACCGACGGCATAAACAGCGCTGCCAGCAGAATCAAAAATAAACCGATTAAGAACCACTTCTTCATAGGAGATACCTCACACCAATCACCAGAAGCGCTGTCACGGCAAACGTGATAAGGCCGAAAAGAAACGCCTTTCTGCGCAGCCGCCGTTTATCGACGGGCAATTCGCCGTTTACCTTACCTGTCTGCCCGTTCATCGCATAATAATAGACTTTTTCATCATCCTCCTGACGGTAAGTGAGCACCCAGACAGGCAGCAGGCAATAGCGCCATTTGAGATCCGTCCACCATAATTGCGGCCTTTCATTCGATACGCCCGGGTGATTTGCAACTGTACTGCGCATCATTTCCGTCGCATACCCCACAAATTCTCCGCGCGTCACTTCATCAAGCTCTTCAGCCTCAATATCGCGTTTTTCGGCCTGGAACCCTGCCAAATATGTATAAGAAAAATCCCGTAAGCCCGCATTATCAAACGGCTGAACGCTCTCCACAAGCTGACGATTCGCTTTCTTCAATGCCTTTTTAATCAAGTCGCTTAAGTAGAGATCACCCTCACGCTCTAACTTGAATGTCTTTGTCTCCGTATAGCGCATACTGCCCTGCTGCCAGGTTCTGATCGAGCGCGAAGTCGCGTCCACCTTGCCGCGCAGCTGCGCATCGACTACCCAATACGGGAAATATACGCCGACCATCTTCTCAAGCTGCTCGGCCGAAAAGAAATCTCTGGGCACATATTTTTTCGTCCTAATCCACTGTTGAAATTTCTCCAATGCCGCCTCTCTGTTCAACGCAAACGGAATGATGCTGTCCGGCTTGAATTCGCCCGCCAGACGCGCAGAGATGCTGACCGGATTATGACAGTAAAAGCACGTCGTCGCTGCCGTCGTCGTATCTGTAATCACTTCCGCGCCGCAGGAAGGGCAACTATAGCCGTAAAGCTTTGCCTGTTCCTCTGCCCGCTTTAGCTCCTCAGGCGCCTTTTTCGCCATCTGTTCCGCGTAGTCTTCAAGCTGTTGAACGGTGAATGTGTTTAAGCAATAATCGCACTGCATCTTCTCCACCGACGGCTCAAACTTAATCTCCGCGCCGCAGGAAGGGCATTTGTGTGATACTACACTGCTAATCGCTCTCACCTTCCTTTAAACCTGGTCTTTTTCGTCGATAACATCGCCGCAATTCGGACAGAATTTCGGCACACCGCCGCTCGTATCCGGTTCAAAACCACATTTATCGCATCTCAGCTTTCCCGGCTTCGGCTTTCCGCAATTTGAACAAAACTTTCCAGCGTTGTCCTCTTTGCCACACGCACACTGCCACCCACCGGCAGTCTGAGGCTTTTCCTTGCCGCAGGAAGCACAAAACTTTCCGTCATTGTCCGCTTTGCCGCATGCACACTGCCAATACC
>CALGIV010000122.1 GCA_937914785.1 uncultured Eubacteriaceae bacterium
CCTCCCTGCTTACAATCGTATTTCGCCGGTATAGACACTTTGCGCCGGCGCGCACATCGCACAACTGGTCTTTTCACCCTGCATATTCAGTGTAATCTCCAGCTTTCCGCCCGGCATAAAAACGGCTATATTTTCCCCGCACAGCCCTTTTTTATACATCGCGGCGCCAATGGCGCACGCAGCGCTGCCGCAGGCATCTGTAATCCCGCTGCCGCGTTCTAAAGTGATCGCCTTGACTTCTTTGGCATTAAACGGCTCTGCTAAACTGACGTTAACGCCTTCGGGATAGCGCGCATCCGATTTAAATGCTGCTGCAATCTCAACGAGCATCTCTTTTTTAATGCGCTCAACAAAGACGATCGCATGCGGGTTCGGCATTTCAGCCGCATAAAAAATAATGCGCTTTGCCCCGACAGCAATGGTATGCTCCTGTGGCTCAGCTTCCTCTTCACTTTCCGGCAAACCAAAGCGCACACAGCCCATTTGAATATCGATCAGTGCAACTCGGCCATTCGTGTCCTTTTCGACAATCTCTGCGCCGTAGCGTTGCCCGTTACACAGAATTTCAAACTGCGCACCCGGTGCAATGCCGCGATCAAACAAATACTTGGCCGCACAGCGCAACCCATTGCCACAAACCTGCGCCGCACCGCCATCACTGTTATAGTAGCGCATCTGCGCAGCACATTGCGCCTCTTTTTCAAGTAAAATCAAACCGTCTGCTCCAATGCCGTCTCGGCGGTCGCAAAGGCGAATGATTTGTTCTTTAGACAGCCGCAAATGTTTATCAAGATTTTCAATGATGACAAAATCATTGCGCAGACCATGCATTTTCGCAAACGATATCGGAGCACTTTCCGCCGCCTTTAAATCTTTTTTGCCAAATTTCATCCCGTAAACCGCCTTATCCTGCCGACATATCAATATATTATAGCACAGCAAAAAAGAAATTGAAATCTTTTCTTGTTAACTTTTTTCACTCCCGCCGTTTGTATGATATAATTAAAATCGTAAGGAGTGAGAACAATGCCTCTCGACGGTTTTATGGCGGGTTATCTGTCCCGTGAATTAAACGATGTTTTAACCGACGCAAAAATCAATAAAATCTATCAGCCTTCCGCTTGCGATATCATCTTTGAGCTCTATGTGAAAACCACAGGCAGCGCGCGGTTGGTGCTCTCTGTCGCGCCGGCTTACATCGGATTCAGCAAACTGAACTACACGGCGCCCAAAAGCCCTTCCGGACTGTGTATGCTGTTTCGCAAGCATCTGCAAAACGGCCGTATCGTCGCCGTACGCCAGCTGGCACACGAGCGCATCATCGCCCTGACGGTTGAAAGCACCGACCTGTTAGACGAAGTGCAGACGCGCGAAGTCATCTGCGAACTGACAGGCAAGAACGCGAATATCATTTTAACAGACGAAAACGGAATCATTTTCGACAGCTTGAAACATGTCGATGAGGCGAAGAGCTCCGTGCGCACAATTCTGCCGCGCGAAAAATACGTCCTGCCGCCAAGCGACAAGCTCGACCCGCAGACGATGACGACAACCGCCTTTTCAAATGCGTATGCCGCTTTTGAGGATCTGGATGCTGCCTCGCGCATCGTGCGCATCGTCGAAGGGGCCGGCAACGACTACGCCGCCTGCATTCTGTCCATCACGGCCGATACTACACCGGCATCACTCTTTAAAGCGATCCAGGCCACCGTTCAGAAAAATCCCGACAACTACCTGATGTTTGAGCGCGACGGTATTGCCTTCGATTATTATTTTACAGATATTTACAGTAATGACAGCGCGGCAACCGCGCTGCCTTACAAAGATATCGTCACATTGATAAGCACCTTTTATGATATAAAAAGAACAGCCGATGCCCTGCGCGCAAAGCGCGAGACGATCAACGCCGCCATACACCCACGCTTAAAGCGTGCACAGGAGAAATTAAAGAAACTCCAACGGGAATTGACAGCCAGCGAAAAGAGCGAACAGCATAACCTGTACGGTCAACTGCTGCTTGCCTACGGTCACGAGGTACCTAAAGGCGCGGCAAACTTTACCGCCCGCGATATTGTCAGCGAAGAGGAAAGCGATATTATCATTCCGCTGGACAAAACAAAAACAGCGTATGAAAATGCCGAACGTTATTTTAAAAAATATAAAAAACTGCACAATGCCGCGGAGCACTTAACGACACAGATCACGCGTACACAAGCTGAAATCGACTTTTTAAGCAACCAGCTTTTCTTCGCCGAACAAGCTGCAAATGCCGCGGAGCTCGATGAAATCACAGCCCTGCTTGCCGAAGAAGGCTGTCTGAAACAACACAACACGAACAGCAACAACAAACAAGCTGTCTCTGCGCCCCACCATTTTATCTCCAGCGACGGCTTCGATATTTACGTCGGCAAAAACGACAGGCAAAACGAAGAACTAACCCACAAATTCGCACGGAAAAACGATATCTGGCTGCACTCTAAAATCATCGCAGGCTCTCACGTGATCATCAAAACGAATAACAAACAGGTGCCAAAAAATACGCTGCTCGAAGCGGCCAACCTCGCAGCCTTTTTCTCAAAGGCGCGCCACTCACAGAACGTGCCCATCGACTATACCGCCGCCGGGTTCGTGCGCAAGATTCGCAACGGCCCGAAGGGCAAGGTGACGTACTCAAACCATACCACACTGTATATCACACCGGATGAAGCACTCGTCAAATCGCTGAAATCGGTGTAAAAGGAGGAAGCTATGTATCATCAGGACTGGCTGATGCGCCAGATTGAAATGACGGCCAAGTTTATCGCCAAATTTATCTTTGGCAAAACGAGCGAGCTTTATATTCCTTATTACGTCGAGGACAATAAAGAAATCGATGTGCTGTATACCGAGCTTGAACGCTTGTTAAACGAAGGACATATCAATGCGGCCGAGAACTTATTATTTGAAAAAGCCAACCCCATCGATATCCGCTATCTGGAGCTGGCAGTAGACTTTTATTCACGCTTGAACAGGCTGACGGATGAAGAGCTTGAAGCCGCCTTTTTCAGCCGCGAGGAAGTCGAAGACGGCTTAAGCCAGTTTGCCCAACGCTATAATATAGAAACATTTTAACCGAGCAAAACTTGCCTCAAAAAGTATAGTTCTTACAATGAAGCTTTGATCTGTTCAATATCCTCTTTGTACTTCTCCATCAAATACGTATGGTCAGCAAATTCTATTAACGCGCCTACAGGGGCCGACTGCAACGTACGGCTTGCCGTACGTTTATGAACCTGGCAGTTTCTGAAACGCCGACTTTTCACCGGCATTATAAAACGCATCTTAAGATTTTCAACACTCTGCCTACTGCATGGATCACCGTATCTTTACCTTTTACAACAACTCCTGCTCTATTCTTTTACCCAGTCCATCACGATGCCGACAATCAAACCCATACTGCAATTTTCAGCGAAAAAAGCTTCTGCGATTTTCCTCATATTCTTTTGCAGTAAGCAAAATCATCATCTCTTCCAGTGCGGCCAGCAAAGTGACGGCTAAGATGATTTCCGTAAAGATCGCAATATATTCTTGTGTCAACATACAGAAAAAAGCACAGACAAAAAACAGCACGCCTGCCCATTTGTTTCCTGCCGTGTGAATACCGCCCCATCTGTCAAACTTTAGCCGCCCTATAAACAGATTGACCAGGCGCACCGCGATAATGACACAGGCGAATCCATAAACAATCCCTTTGGCAGGAATCTGAATAAACAACGAAATGGCCACCGCACAAAAAAAGACGGTGTCGGCAATGCTGTCAAGCCTGGCGCCCAACGGCGTTACCGCATTCCAGACCCGCGCAATGATACCGTCCAATATATCGGTTATCCCGCAAACTATAAACAGGACGAACCAGACTACTTTGCAGCCACTCAAAAAGAAAAGTGCGACAGACAAAATCAGGCGCACAGCCGATAAAATATTGGGCAACCGCTTCATCACATTCCCCCTCTTTATCCGTTTGTTTTATTCTATTTTACAAGATATAAAACGGGAGCAGCTCTCCCGTTTTTATATTTTATAGCTTTTTTTATTATACTCTTATAATTGTTTCTTTAAAAGGTTCTTCACTTCATCGCTGACGGCACTTCTCCCGCCAAAGACAACCACTTTCTTCGCCCCGGCGGTGCCGATATAATCAAGTACGGCCTTAGGCATCTGCGCCGCCTTCTGATGTGTCAAAATCAACGGCGCATCCAGTTTGGCCGCCGCTGCGCCTCCGGTCAATGCATCGGCATAATTATACCCTGTCGCAGCAAAAACCGTCTCTGTTTTTGCATAAAACGTTTGCTGAATCTTCAGCGCCGTCAGCATACGGTCGTCGCCGGACAGACGCACAACTTCGATGCCGGCCTTTTTCAGCGCGCTTTCCACTTCACTGCCCAGCACTGCCGTACCGCCGACGATATAAGCCTTCTGAATGCCGTGCTTATTGATGACTTTCATCGTCTGATCCGGTATGCCGTCTTTACGCGCAAAGAGAATCGGATAGCCATATTTGCCGGCAGCGGAAGAAGCGCTGAGTGCGTCCGGATAATTCAGCCCATTGGCGATAAAGACCGTTTTACTCTTCTGCATTTCAACAGCCAAATACTCTGCGACCTTCGCCGCCGTCTCATAACGGTCGTCACCTGCAATGCGCGTCAGCTTAACCGCACCGCCAAACTGATCGACCGCTTTGTCACTGATCGCCGCGCGCCCGCCAAGCACGTAGACTTCTTTGACGCCCAGCCGCGAAATCTCACCCATCGTCGCAGAATCAATACGGTTTTCAGCCGTATTGACCATCAGCACCGGACCGCTTAGCTTATAAGCCAGCGCGGAGACGGCCAGCGCATCCGGATAGTTCAACCCGTCGACCAAAAACACGACATCCGAACCATCGGGATAGCTTGCCCGCGAAATCGCAATCGCCGTCGCATACCGGCTGGAGCCCGACCACCGGTCGTCGGTCACGGTAATATCCGGTCCCTGCGTTCTGGCGATGAGCACCGCGGACATTTTGCCCGCCTCGTGCGTCGCCGTCTCGGCAATACGCGCGAAGATATGATACTCTTCATCCGTGCGCAGCCCTTCAAACGTATAGCTGCCGCTCTGACTTATCGCCGGCGTCCACGACAGTGCGTCCAGCTTATCCATCGTCGCGATGCCATACTGAACACCCTTTGTCACGCTGATCGTAATCGACGACTCGGTTGAAGAATAGCTGTGCGTAAAGACAGGCGCCTCCGGCCCGACAGCCTTTTTGATCATGTCTGTGCAAGCGCTTTTCGCACTGCCCTGATAAGGCGCATCTGCTTTTGGCGTCACGACAACATAGACGTACTTGCCGACATCCGCCGATGCCAACGGATACGTCTTACTCGTCGCCCCTGCAATCGCACTCCCAGTTTCATAAGGCTGATCCGCGCGATACCACTGATATTTCAGCGAGCCGTCTCCCGGCGTCACACCGGTCGTCACAGCCGTCAGGCTTTTGCCGTACTGCGCTATCCCGCTAAGCGTCGGAACGCCGCTCATCGGCTTTTTCAACAACTCCACTTTAATTTCGTTCGCCAAGGCAAACTGATGTGCATCGCTGTTCTCATACACCTTAAAGACCAGATCAGCGCTTCTCTTTGCAAACACAGAGGCATTAAACGTCACACCCTCGGGAATCGTAATGCTCTTTAAGTTCGCAATTGTATTATCCAACGCGTTATCTGCAATCCGTGTTACGCGATAATTTTGTATGTACTCGGGAATGACCAGGTGCTCAACCGCACCGGTATGGCCTGTAATCGTCGCCTCCGTACCGGAGGTTGTATACTGCAAGTTGCGAATCACAGTAAAGGCCGCCTCCGCGATGATACCGCTAAAGTCATCCTGATATGCCGTCAGGGTTATATTATGCCGCCCCTCTGTCAGCCCGGCGACGGATACTTCCTTATCAAAGGTGACACGTCCGCCGGAAGTGTATGTACCCAGCACAGTCTCCTGTCCATTATCGAAGCGATATGTCAGCTTCGTCACCGTATGGTCTCCGCCGTCAGCCAAGGCGCTGCCCTTTAAACGCAAAGTATTGCCCACAATATCCGGATTGAAGCGATCTAATGTGCCCGTAAAGGTCGGCTCCGTCGCATATGCCGGCGAGATGTAGCCGATGACCTGCGGGCTTCTGTTCGCCCCGCCTGTCGTGACCGTGCGCTTGATAACCTGTGCGGGTGAGCCTTCGTTGCCGCCAATCGTCGTCACCTTACTGCCGTTTACTTCGGTCACGATCGCGATGTGCGCTTGGGAACCGCTGTTATTCCAGTCGCAGATCATCAAGTCCCCGCTGCGCGGCGTGTAGCTGCCATAGGCATAATACGTACCACTTTGCTGCGCCTGCTTTACGTGGTTGGGCACCCAACCCGAATTGCTGATCACATTGACGGGAATATCCGCTTTACGCGCACACCACGAAACAAAATAAGCACACCATTCATAAACGGCATATTCCGCTTCTCCCGTCTTGATGCCGACCTGGCTTTCGGCGTAATAGATCATTCGGTCGCGCTGCCGCTGAGTCGCAGCGAATACGGACGGGCCGAGTCCTGAAACCACAATTAGTGTGATAAGCAATACGACTGTTGCCTTTTGGATCCCTCTTTTCTTCATGCTTCCTCCAGCAAGATGCCACCTTTAAAGCGACAAAAAGTAACGAAAATGTAATATTTGACATTATTATACTACATTTCCGTTTTTTTCGGTATTATTTTCATTTATTTTCTATCATTTTTACGATATTGTCCATCAGCTCGCCGTCTACACCTGTTCGCCGCGGCTCTTGAATTTCAATATCAGCGGCACGCCGTTAAAATCGAAAGCTTCGCGGATGCGGTTCTGCAGATAGCGGCGATAAGCCGTCTGCAAGAGTCCGACGTCGTTGACAAAAAAGGTAAAGGTCGGCGGACAGATACCGGTCTGCGTTCCGTAGTAAATTTTAAGCTGCTTACCGGCTTTGGCCGGCGGCTGATGCATTAAAATCGCATCGGTAATCATCGTGTTTAACAGGCCTGTCGAAATTTTGCGATTATATTCAGCCAGCACCTCTTGTACTGTTGGCATAATCGCTTCCGTCCGGCTTTTGTTCTTCGCGCTGATAAATAACACCGGTGCGTAATCGACGAAATGAAAGCGTTGCTTAATCTCATCCGTCATACGTTTCATCGTCATCGTCTCTTTTTCGACCGCATCCCACTTGTTTACAAGGATAATCAACGCCCGCTTCGCATCCTCGGCCAACCCGGCGATTTTCAAATCCTGATCCCCGACGGACTGTGTGCCGTCAAGCAACAGCAAACAGAGATCGCATTCCTGAATAGCTTTAATACTGCGAATCACACTGTAACGCTCAATATTGTCGTATATTTTATTCTTACGCCGCAGTCCTGCGGTGTCGACAAGGATATACTCTTCCTCTTCGTAAATAAAAAACGTATCGATGGCGTCCCGCGTCGTACCGGCAATCTCGCTGACGATAACGCGCTCTTCGCCGAGCAGCGTGTTGATCAACGTCGATTTGCCCACATTCGGGCGTCCAACGACTGCAATGCGCCTGCCGGCGCCCGCCGGCACAGCAACCCGTTTGTCTTTGAAATGGCCGACAACGTCGTCGAGCAAGTCGCCAATGCCCAGCCCGTGTTCGGCGGAAATCGCGCAAGGTTCCCCGAGGCCCAAGTTATAAAACTCGTAGACGAGCGCATCATGCGCGCGGCCGTCCACCTTATTCACAGCCAGGCAGCACGGCGTATTCGTCTTGCGAATCATCGTGGCAATTTCAATGTCGCTGGCCGTC
>CALGIV010000123.1 GCA_937914785.1 uncultured Eubacteriaceae bacterium
TTTGTTCATCCAGGTCTTTGAGTGTGAAAGTGCGCTCAAAGTTGCCAAAGCAGCGTTCTCGGGTGATAAAAGCATCGTTGTCAGCTTTGCGCTCCAGACATTTTTTAGCCGAGATCGTGATTTTGCCGCGGTCTGCTTCGACAGAGATTTGCTCTCGCGGCACGCCGGCGAATTCCGCTTCGATGAGATATTCATTCTCCCGTTCATAGACGTCTGCTTCGAAGCGCAATCCTACGGAAGTGTCGCTGTATTTCTGTGGGAAGTTAAAATAATCATCCCAGAAGCTGTCGAAGTTTCTAAAAGGATTCCCTCTTAAATGGCGCGACGGATAGTTGTATTGCATTGTATATCCTCCATTCAAATTTCTCGCATATATATTTTGCGTAAAATCGGCTGAAAAAAACGAAAAACGGACAGGTAAAAATTGATAAATTCTAATTGATCGTTAATATAAGTAAATTAAAATGAAAAAGATTCTTCAAATATAGGGGGTAGAGATGAATCATCAGGAACAGGATCGCTTGGAAATATTTGAGATGATAGATGAAGCGGAAGAAATTCTTAAAGACAATATGCCGCTGTTTGAAGACGCCAAGCACAACATTTCTTCTTTACTGGAACCTGTCCTTTACGACAGCAGTGCAAAGAAAGTTATCGGTATCAAAACGCGGCTCAAATCACCTGCAAGCTTTAAAGAAAAAATTATTCGCCGCAAATTGTATCAGCAAGCCGAAGATGCGACACAAATCATTACGAATATGACGGATATTGTCGGCATTATGATCGAGTGCCGCTTTATCGCTGATGAAGCGGATATTTACAACACTTTGTGTACATACTTTAATCAACCCTATGAAGACGGCTATTCGACGAGCCCGTACGTGGAGTATATTCGGCTGAATTTATCCGGCGAGCAGCCGCAAAAACAAAAGAACGGGCACGACGTCTATCGTGTCGACGGCATCTATGAGACAGAGGAGGTTTGGGTCCGTTTTGAACTGCAGATCAAATCGATGGTCAACGCGTTCTGGTCGGAAATTGAACATGAAATGATTTATAAAAACAACAAGTATCGCGTGATGAGTGACTTCGTCGTACAGATGCTCAACTCTGTTAAAAACAACTTGATAGAAATTGACAATATGTTGATGTTGTTGTCAAGTCAGATGGGGGTGTTGGAAGGGGGAAATATTATGGATTCCGTCAATGTGCCGATGACAGAATACCGTTTTTCCAATATTATGGCCAAAGCGGTCAGCGACTATTATATTTCAGCGATGCACAACTCCATCGGCTTTACGACAGACTTTAAACGCGTTTGCGAAATCGTCGGGCATTTTATCGTCAGCAAGTATTCCGACAGCAGCATTGAAGATATGCGTTTTATTTTAGAATCAATTATGACGCGTTTTCGCCGCGGCGGCGGTATGAGCGGGCTGGACTTTGAAAGCCGGATTGTCTATGAAGAGACGTATGAAGCGTCAAACAGGTTTTGTGAGATTGTCGGCACGTATTTGTATAATGCGGCGAATAACGATTTTGAGTGGCACGTGTTTTTCAAGCTGTTTTACGACATCGAAAAGGGAAATCATATCGAAGTCTTTACGAAGTTTATGAACCTGCTCTACGATAAATATGCGAGCGATGCGATTTATTTGAGTTTGTTTGATGTACTGGAGGAACCGCTGGCAGACAGAATCAAAGAAGAGTTGCTGGAATGTGCGGCGACGGCCATTGTCAAGAGCGGCGATATTAACATTATTCATAAAGAAAATGAGGTGAAGATTCTGCAATTAATTCGCGGCGCGGCGGATTATGCGTCGGCCTCGGTAAAAAATAAACGCGAATGGGAAAAGAACAAACAGCATATCCTGGATGAACTTATGCTGAAAATTGTGGTATAGGAAAAGAGAGAAATGCGGCCGGTGCCGCATTTTTTTATGCACAGACGGCATACTTGTAAAAGGAGATGAAACTATGAAACAATTGAAATACAAGCACGTTTTGATCATCAATGCCATATTCTACGTGGTGCTGGGCGTTTTCGTTTTTATCTTTTGTACAATGCCATTCAATACCTTGGCTATTTTATTTGGCGTGAGGCTTCTCGTTGGCGGTGCACTTAAAATAATCAGCTATATTACGGATCGGTCTTATTTTTTGCCTTTTCGCTTTGATTTGGCTGCGGGAATCGTCAGTGTTTTGCTGGGTGTGTTGTTGCTGTTGCGTCCGGGGGCCATTTTGAGTACAGTACCGATCAGCCTCGCCGTGCTGATGTTCTTTGAAGGTGTGATGAAGGTGCAGCTGAGTATAGAGATGAAAAGGAAGCTTTTTGACAAGTGGTGGGTAAACTTCGTTTTGGCGCTTTTGTGTATCGTTGCCTCTTTAAGTCTGCTGTCGTATTCGACGATATCGAGTCGCGTATTGCTGATGTATATCGGCATTGCGTTTGCCGTGGATGGCCTGATGGACTTGTGGACCGCCTGGTACGTATCCAAAGCGTATGAAGAATTAGAGGGCAATCGCGTCGCTTATATGCGTAAGGGCGAGGGCTAAAAAACTTGATTTTCTTTGATAAAATCGTTACAATAACCGTATCATAACCCTGGAGGGAAACGATGCAGTATCGACAAAATCCGAAAAACGGCGAGATGCTCTCTCAATTGGGACTGGGATGTATGCGGTTGCCGAAGCGCGCAAACAGGATTGATCAGGAGAAAACGAACGAGATGGTGCGTTACGCCGTAGAAAATGGTGTGAACTATTTTGATACGGCTTACTTTTATTCAGGCTCGGAAGAGGCGCTCGGAAATGCGCTTGAGCTTATCAAGGCCCGTGAGAAAGTGAATATTGCCACGAAGCTGCCGGTCTTTTTCTGTAAGTCGACAGAAGATTTCGACCGCTTTTTTTATAAACAGCTGGAACGCTTGAAGACGGATTATATCGACTATTATTTTATGCATATGCTCAGCGACACACAGACGTGGGAGCGGCTCAAACGTCTCGGCATCCTCGAATGGATCGAGGCAAAACGCAATGACGGTCAAATCAGAAATATTGGGTTTTCTTACCACGGCGGGCGGGTGGAGTTTAAGAGCCTGCTCGACAGCTACGATTGGGATTTTTGTATGTTGCAGTACAATTATCTGGACAAATATAATCAGGCCGGGCTCAGCGGCGTGAATTACGCTTCTAAAAAGGGGCTGCCGGTGTTCGTAATGGAGCCGCTGCGCGGTGGGCTGCTTGCAGGCGGTCTGTCGGCAAAAGCGCGGATGGTGTTTGATATTGTCGATAAGAAGCGCTCTTATGCAGAGTGGGGGCTGCGTTGGGTGTTTAATCATCCTCAGGTTACAACTGTGCTGTCCGGTATGAGTGACATGGCACAGCTCGCAGAAAATATTCGCCTGGCTGAGACTGCGACAGCCAATGCGCTGACAAAGACGGAGCTGAAGGTCTATGATTTGGCCGTGCGTGCACTGAACGAGACGACAAAAATACCCTGTACCAGTTGTGGGTATTGCCTGCCTTGTCCGCAGGGGGTCGACATCCCGCTGTGCTTTGCTTCTTATAACGAATCTTATAACGGGCAGTATTTTAAAAAGCTGGTTCGTTACTATCAATATACAGGGCATATCGCCGCCAAGCAGAGCGATGCGTCAAAATGTACTCAGTGCAGAGCTTGCGAGAAACATTGTCCGCAGCAGATTCCGATCAGCCGGAGACTTGAAGAGGTGCGGAGCCGAATGCTGACGCCGGTTGTCAAACCTGCGATGAAGCTGGTACGTAAAACGATGCAATTGAATAAATAGATTGAAAGCTCCGCTTGGGTTTAAGCGGAGCTTTGAAATAACCGTATATTTTTTAGTTTTTAAAGATTTTTATTGATTTATATTTATAAAGATGCCTGACTTTCAAGCTCTTTCATTTCAACTTTGAGTTTCTTATAAACCTGATAATACATAACGCTGGAGAAGATAATCGTTAAGATATCGGTCAGCGGCTGCGCGCACATAATGCCGATGCGGCCGAAAAGTTTGCGGCAGATTAAAATGACGGGAATAAAGATGACGCCGTCGCGGCCGACGGAGATGATCGTTGCCTGCAGTGCTTTGCCAAAGGCCTGGAACGAAGCCATAAACAGAAACAGCAGGATGAGCACGGGCAGCGCGGAGACGTACAGGCGCACGTAGATGGCGCCGAGTTCGACGACTTCCGGCGTGTCCAAAAAGATACGAATCAGGTTAGGTGCGGTAAACTGTACGAGCGTAAAGGCGAACAGGCCGAACAGGATGCCGACGATGGCAGAGAATTTTGTCGCATCAAACATTCTGCGGTAATTTTTGGCTGCGTAATTGTAAGCGATCAGCGGCTGTGTACCCTGTGCAAGGCCGATAATCAGCAGGCGGAAGAATTGGGCGATTCGGAAAGAAACACCGACGGCGGCGACCGTAATATCGCCGTAAGAAGCGGCGAAGTTGTTTAAAATCAGATTTGCAATACAGATCAAAAATGTATTTAATGCCGTCGGAATACCGACTTTATAGACGTTGGATGTCGTCTCGCGTTCAAACTTGAGGTCGCGAATTTTCAGCGACAGGCAGGTGTCTGTTTTGCGCAGGATATACCATAAGAAGTAACCGACGGCGCAGAGGTTGCCGATGACAGTTGCTAAAGCGGCGCCGGCGACGCCCAGGCCAAGCGTGGT
>CALGIV010000124.1 GCA_937914785.1 uncultured Eubacteriaceae bacterium
GTCCAATGGGCCGGGCTTATTCATAACTTCATCCGGAATACAGAGCTTACCCACGTCGTGCATACAGGCCAACAGGCGCAGCTTATCCATTTCATTGCCGGACAGGTTCATCTCTTTGCCGAGTGTATAAAGCTTCATTTCCATTCGCGTCATATGCTCCGACGTTTCCATATTGCGCAATTTCAATACTTCTTCCAGTGAAGATAGAACCTGATTGCGCATACTGCTTTTTTTTAACACTTTATTGCTGAACATTCGGCTTTCCGCCTCTCGAAACAACTCTTTGACATTCAGCGTCATCTTCTTCTGACAAACAATACCCCAGGAAAGGCTGACAGACATATGCTTATCAAGCTGCATAAAATGACGCGCAGCTCCTTCACAGGCGCTTTGCAGTTCTTCTTCTCCGACGCCATAGACAATCACAGCATACTCATCGCCGCCAATCCGGGCCACTTCACTTTTTTCGCGAAAATTATATTTCACGATATTGGCGACTTCGATCAATAACTTGTCGCCGCTGTAATGCCCATATACATCATTAATAAGCCTCAAACCGTTAATATCAAATAAAACGATACAATAATCCCATATCCCGGCATCATAAAGCTCCTGCAGCCGACGCATAAACGCACTTCTATTCAGCGTATTCGTTAGATTATCATACTTATTCAAATATGCAAGCTTTTCTTCTCTCTTCTTTTCATCCGTAATATCCTGCCCAATTGAGAAGACTTCCGGCACCGCATTATCGTTTAATAAAGTAAACAGCGTGAACAAATACCAGCGATATCCACCGGCCGCTGTTTTCATACGGCACTTTACTTTTCCCGTCGCACCGCTGCGTATCAGCACGCCGATCTCTGCCAATGCCTGCTCACTGTCTTCGCCCGGATAAGCCAGCTTTCCAATCGGGCCGCCAATTACTTCTTCAAGCGCCACACCGGACAGTTTTGCAACATTTTCAGAAGCGTAAGTATAGGCGCCGTCTCGGTTCAATGTCAGAACATACATCTGTGTATTTTTCGCAATATGTTCCAACCGCCTTCTTTCCTCCGACAACCCTTTTCGATCGTACGGTTTTACCGTCACATTTTCCACGAATCCATAAAACTGCACGACTTCACCCTCTCGATTGAAGACGGAAGATATCGTAGAACGTAAATATAAGATTTCGCCATTATTCAAAACCGCGCGGTGATAACAGGCAGTACCTCCCTTCATTGCATTTTTCAACGCTTCCAGCACTTTGGGCACATCTTCTTCATACATTCGCTCTTTAAAATCTTCAAATGCAAGAATTTGTGCCCGCTCACCCAAGCCGAACATACTCGCTGCTTTGCCAGATATGAGCAATTGCTTTGTCTTCCAATCGACAACCCAGCTCCCTTCATTATTAAGCTTACGCCTTATCGTCCAAAATTGCCTTAATGCCATCTGTTGTCTCACAAGCGCTTTTTGTTCAAAATCAGCTACATCTGTAAAACTGATTTTGACATATGCACAATCCGCACTGCAGTCGATTCGAGTGACGTACCACCCGTCTAATACCGTCAGGCATTGCAGCATATGCGTTACAGAGCCCGTCGATACTTCTTCTGCCAAAGGCATCCGGCAGGTCCGTAATACAAACTCAATCCATTCATCGCAAGCCGATTGATCCTCTGAAAATACGCGTGATACCTCTTTTCCGAACAAAGTGTGCTGCCCGGCCTTACTCAATACAGACAGCAAAGCACTCCCGATTTTAACGACATCAAGCGCAATGCTTCCCGGTTCAACAGCGCGTATTTTTAAAATGAGCCCTAAGGCTTCCTCCTTTAGATAAAAATTTTTTTCCATCATTTTATCCTCATCTTTATCTTTTGATGTTCATTTCTTTTATATTTTATGTTTCTGTTTTTCACTATGTACATGCCTGCAATATAAAAAAAACGGCAAAAGAATTTACCGTTTTTTTATCAACTTCTAATGTAATTTTTGCACTCAATTTATTTTTAAATATATATTAATTATTGTTTAATATATATTGTTTATAATGTTTGCATTTTGCTTTCTCAGCAAAAATCAAACGAGCTATTCGTTACCGGACATCCGCTTAAAAAAATTTATCAAAGAAAATTTTTATATCAATCTCGTTTGATTTAAAGACATCTAAAACTCACCTTCTATGACAAAATAAAACTAGGCCGTTTACCTTGCCAGCATATCAATCGCTTCCTCTTTTGTCGTAACAAAAAATAAATCCTTACCATTATTACATTCATAAATAAAATCTTTTAACGCCTTGCTGTCATAACGTGTAAAGTCGCCGTAAATGGCAAATTTCATTTGATAATTGATAAACTTCTGCAAAACTTCTCCTGCAATTCTCATACTTAATATGAAAAAATCCTCTGCAATCGCCTCTTTATTCAACGCAATAAATCTGCTGTTCGTCTCGTACTGCACCGTCATCATAAAGTCCAGTGCGGACTGCGCATCCAGAATTACTTTTTCATCACTGTGTACAAGAGCGATCTGTTGTCCGTTCTTTTCAAGCGTTTCAATTTTCATCGTTTTCTCCTTTACTTCAATAAATATAAGTGACGCCGGAACTGCTTTCACACAATGAGCTTTTTGCGGCCTCCTTCGCATAACCAAGCGCGACAGAAGCTGACGGATTATATCCATCAGGAATTTTAAAAACTTCTCGCAACGCCGCCCCCGTCGGCGAAAGAAACGCCAAAATTGTAAAATATATCCAACACGATTCAATTTCCAAAGACTGCGCCGCTATCAACATATTTTCAATTGCCGCAGCACAATCCGACTCCGGTGCAACGGACTTTTCCTTAGCGGAGATAAGAATAACCGTTGGCGCCTGATAAAGACAATGATACTCTTTCTTTTGCCCTAACGCAGCCAGGTGCGGCACATCCATCAAAACGGCCGCCGCCTTCGCTTCTTCGCTTAACCGGTCTATCAGCGCTTTGTTTTGAACCACCGTAAAATGCCGCGTATATTCTTGTGCATAAGGCGCACAACTGCCTGCTTCCAGTATTGCCTGAAGCGCCTCGTCCGGCACTTGTTTTTCTAAAAAACTGCGTACACTGCATCGTCTTTTAATTACATTCAGCGTCTCGTTCATCGTATATCTTTCAACCCGCTTTCTGTTTTATAATACTTACCCCGCCGAGCAGGATCCTTTACAAAGAGTTTTTATCGTACTTGCATAACATCGAAGTAAATCCCGGCCTCGCCGCCCGTCTCACCAATAAACAAAATTTTGCGCGCCTCATCGTCATAAAACACTTTACCGGGTTGCGGCAACGGCCTGAAGGCGATCGGCTCCCCGCGCTTAATGTCGATAATGCTCAGCGCAGGCTTATCATCTGTAATCAACAGCTGTTTTTCATCCTTTGTCAATACGAAACTTTGAATATGATGCTTGTGGCGATACTCGCGGAAAAAGGTAAACGGGGACGCAGCTTCCAGCTCCTTTTTCTTCCGCCTGCGTGCAAAGAACCCCATCTTTTCCGCTTCTCGTTTGATATCATACGAAAACAGGCAGATTGTATTCGCTCGCGTTTGTACAGCAAGATATTGCTGTCCCGCTAAAAATCCCAAATTATTGTCCTCTGCTTCCTCTAACGGCTGTTTGCTGTCATCAACCAAGAGATCCATACGCTCATTTTCAATATCATAACAGCAGAACTTCAATTGTTTAAGCGACAAAATAAGCAAGTGCGACCGATCCGACGTAAAGCACAGACTGCCAAAACGTTCTCCCTGCGGCAACTGTTTTTGTACGATCGTCCCGTTTTGATTTAAAAACAAGAGATTACGCCGTTTCACCGTGTTGTAAAATAAGATCGCAAAACCGTTTTCTACTATACTCATCTCTACGGTAACCAGTTGTGCCGGCAGAGGCCACCGCTCTTCTTTTTCAGTAATGATATTACCCTTATCATCAAGCGGAGTTTTGCAAATGCAGATTGGTTCACTCGTCGCACCGGTCCCGCTTTCAACCATCGTCTCATCACACACGGATAGAAGATATTCACCATCCGGCGCAAGAGCAGTATACAACGCCCGGCGTGCCGCTATAATTTCACCGTCCGTCAAATCTGTTATCACGCCGCCGTTCTCTGTATCCAATGAAACCGCCAGCCGGAGCTTTTCATCCACACTGTGAAATTGCCATTTTCGATCCTCTTCGTTCCGGACATTGGGCCTTTGCAGGCGCATCTGCCGAAGGATAACCTCCTGTGTCTGGCCTGTCGCCAGAAGGGCTTCAAATACCGCCTGATCCCCGCCGCTGTTTAAATAGATGCGGTTTGCCAATTGCTGGGCAAAGAAACATTCGCGCGATATATCCCACTCTTTAAATGCGCACAGGCTGGCTTCCTCTTGCCTTAACGCCGTTAAAATATGCTGAAGGCGGTTTTTATGATAACTTATGCCGGCCACCGAAGTCTCTTCGCCAAGCACTGCCACATAATCCGCTTTAAGCGCTTCATATCCACAATATGTAGCTTTGGCAGCGATAAAACGTACATCACACAAAAGCCTTTCCAATCTATGCGAATCACTCATCGACAAATGATAAGGCAATTCTCGCAGCGCCATTTCATTTTCAAATCCTATTTTATCCAAATACTCCGCAATGGCAGTATGCACTTGCCGGACCGCTTCCTCCTCTTTTAAATAAAGCGCTCGAACTGCTCTGGCAAACGCCGGATGCATAAAATGCCACTTATCATCGGAAATACAAATGTATTCCCGTAAACTATGCTTCAATTCTGCAAAATAATAGTCTTTTAATTTTTCATTATCGCATGCCTCAATATTTTCCGTTTTTTTCCAGTTTTCGAGCAACATGCGCAAATCTTCCGCCTGCATTCCTTCACGGCAAGTTGCAAGCAAGACCACACACCGGCGCAGCAAATCTGCGCCAATATCAGGCATTACCAACTCCAGCTCTGCCTCAAGGCGCCTGAATACCTCGCTCATCATTTGTTCCGTCGTATCCTGAAGTCGATTTTCAATAAAATCATCGACACCGCGATACGCGCCGGATATACGCGCCTCTGTCAGCGCGAGATATAAGTAAAGCGGCAAGCCGCTGTCACGCTTTTTTAAGATCGCTTCTATTTGCCGAATCGTAAAGGCCTTGCTGTAACGGCGCATATAATCCATCGCGAATTCCTGTTTCTCTCCCGCGCTCAACGGCGGCAGTTCCAGCACAGATTCTTTACCAAACACGGCCGCCGCCTCTTTATATTCGTCAGCCATATTATTCAGACTGATGACTACACAAACCCTGCCGCCCAGTGCAGTAAAAAAACACTTGATCACTGAGGCTTCCACTTCACTGAAACTGTCTTTCGAATCGATTAGCACCAGCAATGGGCGTTTGATACGATCAAGGCGCTTCCTGATCGCTTCTACTGTTTCTTCAGCAGACACCAAACCCTCACTTGCCTGTAATGCATCTGAGAGCAGGTGTACAAGCCTGTCCTCAGAGAGCGGCTCTCCGCTATTAGAACACCCTACAACAAAAGGCTTATCCTCTGCCTTTTCGGCCATTAAACCCTGTTGCAGCTCCTTTAGCAAGGTAGTCTTTCCCGCCCCATCGGGCGCCGACAACACAATGTAACGTACGTCCTCCACGCTATCGCCAGCCCCTTCAAATGCTTCAAGCACACGCTGGCACAATATCTTATATACTTGCGGCCGTTTGATGTATCCAGCGTCAGCAGAAGTGTCTTCCGCATCGCTTTCCTCAAACCACCTTCCTTCTTTAATTCGTTCCGACAAGGCACGCCACAGGCAATCAAACACCTCGTCACTAAACTGCTCCAGGCTTTGAATATGATGACACTGCGGCAGCGGGTCCTCCACCCAAGTACAAGGATAGGCCGCAAAAGTTTTAAAATCTTCTTTGCTAAGAAAAAGGCGTTCCCTTAATTGCAAAATTTTCTGCCGCCCTTTCAAATCCATTTCCACAAAATCCGGATGGGTCTGTGTCACTTCGCCGCGGACAAAGAAAAAGCAGTCAACATCAAACGCAATGCCCAGCTTTTGCAGTACATTGTTCAAAGCGAACCGTTCTACTTCCGCATAGCCGGGCTGCAGATAAGCAATGCCGTCTTTTTCCACCACATAATACTGCTGCAATAATTCAATCTCTTTTTGAGTACAGGCACTTTTTTCTATTTTCTTTTGCAATGCTGTAATTTGCGTCGGCAACAATACCGGGTGGATTGCATGATTGATTTCACGCTCGTTAAACGAATAAGCACTCTCGCCAAGGCCATATTTGACCAGAAGATTTCTTGCGTGATCCTTCTCAGCCTCGCTCAATAACAGACTTAAGCAGCAGGTTTTATCATTTACGCCACCCGCATAAGCCTTCTTTAAAAAAGCAGCCTCATTCGGCAGCGCACGCTTTATTACCCCATCCAGCCACCGCGCATTCACATAAGTCGGCGCAGGAACATAGCCATACCGCCCGCCAAGCAGGCAGATGAAAAAAGGCCGGCATTCATCCATTGCGAGCAGGCTTAATTCTGCAAAGCGCCC
>CALGIV010000125.1 GCA_937914785.1 uncultured Eubacteriaceae bacterium
GCTGTGACGGACTTACTTTTCGAGCACCAGACGGCCTGAAAAACCCGCTGCTGATCCCGGCTGAGGCGAACAGTCATTTCTCCGATCCGGACATTGTGTATATCGATGGCAAATATTTGTTATACTTTCGCCAAACGCTACACCAAAAGGAAGGAAGCATCGACAGATATCTGCGTATGGAATCCGCCGATTTGCTTCATTGGAGTGCGCCGGTTTTAATCAAAGAAGGTACGCATCTAAAACTGGTTTGCCCGTCTGTTTTGTACAAAGATGGATATTTTCATTTATACAATGTTCATGTCGACGCTACTTCCGGCACATCAAAGCTTGAACGGTGTGTCAGCTCAAACGGTTTCTTTGATGGGAATGAAACCGTTGAAATTCATCACGCTCCCGAAGGCAAAATGCTGTGGCATATCGACATTGTCGACAGCGGAGAAGGCATTTTAAACGGACTGTTTACATACTCATACGGTATGCAGGTTATTGGCAGTACGCTGCACTATGCGCAGAGCGACGACGGCGGCCTTACCTGGTCCGTTCTCGGCAAAGTCAATATTGCACCCGAGTCGTTTTTCAAAATGATTTACAGGGCTACGATGGTACAAAAATCCGACAAGCAATGGAACATTTATTATTCCGCCTGCTCAAAAAAAGACGACTGGCATACTTGCATTATTGAAAATTTTGAACCGGAGAAACATCTGACCGATCGGCTTATCGAATACCCGGTATAAGGAGGAGCAATGGATTATTTTACCGCTGCAAGCAAACTTTGGGAGTTTTTATGTTTAAGCGATACCGTCCTTCAAAAGGCGGATGCCATTATTGGCTTTGGCGGGCCCGATCCACTCGTAGCCAGCCGCGCGGCCGAACTGTATCGGCAAGGCTATGCGCCTCTCATTATCTTCAGCGGCGGTCAGGGCCGCGGCACAGAAGGCGTGTGGCAAAAACCGGAAGCTGTACTTTATAAAGAAATTGCCGTCAAAGAAGGCGTTCCGGCAGACAGGATATATGCCGAGGATGCTTCGACCAATACCGGTGAAAACATCATCTTTACAAGAAAGCTCATCGCCGCTAACAACCTTGATATCAAGAGTATTATCGCCATTCATCTGCCCAATATGGAGCGCAGGCTGTATGCCGCCATCAGAAAACAGTGGCCGGAAATCGGCGTCCAGATTGCCCCCAGCCAACTTACGCTAAAAGACTATATCCACAAAATGACCGAAACCGGATTGGCCGAAGAAGATGTCATCTGCCGCATTGCCGGCGACTTTCAGCGCATTGATCTTTATGTTGCAAAAGGGTTTCAAATCGAACAGCCGATCAGCGATGAACTCCGGGCAGCTTATGATTTTTTAGTCGCCAGTGGATATGATAAGCAGATTGTTCGTTAAGGCTGCCATTTGGCGGCCTTGAACTAACCTTTACACCTCGTCTATTTTTAATTTTTGAATGCGGATGTTTGTAAAATGAAATTCCATTTCACAAACATTATCACACAAAATGCGTAATATCCATGTCCCGTCTTTTTTTAATTCGAATTCAGAGTATTGCCAAGTCAGAACTCCGCCCGTCCAAGGAGCTTTTTCTTCGGGTATATTAAGATATAACCTCCTGGCTTTACGCAAAGTAATAATATAAGAGATGTTTTCAATACCACTTACTTGTAATAACACGTTAAATATATTATTAGCAAATCTTGTTACTCGAATATCCTCCAATTCACAATCATGAAATCGATGATTTTTGAGATACTCAACCAGAAATTTCTTTGGCAAATAATCTTTTACTGAATCAAAATAAGCTAAATATTCATCCCTTCTTTTTTAAAATCTTTCTAACAACTCATCTGCTTTCCGGGAAGAAATTGTCGCTCCTTCATATGAATCGATGTATAAGTATTTCATAATAGATTGTCCCATACCGTCCTCCTTAAACACCTTTCCCATTCAACCCAAATCTGTGATATCTTTCTTGAACAATATGCATTTATTTTTATGCTTTTTTCTTTATTTTTCTGATAAACCAAAGGAACTAAGGCCGCCGAATGGCGGCCTTAACTTTCAATCAAAAGTAACCGTATTTCCATTAACAGTCAATACATAATTTTCATCGAACCCTTTTATATACGCATAGTATGTGATATCCAAGATATCAAAGTCGCTATTCGATTCCCCTTCCTCATAATACTTAAAAACAGTATTTTTATTATCCGAAATTTCGATAGCTTCTTTTGCCATATTATTAGATAGCTTCCCTTGTATATGTACAGTAACATAATAATCATCCGTATTTCTATATTGATACATACTACAAATATAGGTAGCTTCTTCTTTTGAAATTACATTGCTATGTCTTGAAGTAAAAGGGTTTATTTGCCAACCGTCATTTGTTTTTTTTATCACTTCAGATGATTGTGCGTTCTCCTTAGACATATATACAAGTAACATTGATTCTTCACCTTCAACTGTAAAAAAAAGTTCTCGTACACCGCCTGTGTAATTAAGCACGGCCTGTGGCGAATCAAAAGTAATAAACAGATTCTCTATCGGCACAAGTACCGATAAAAAGGTACATAAAAGCCAGATTATCAACCCACACCAAACCACCCATTTTTTTATCTTAATCTGTTTTTTTCGAAGGATGAAAAAGACGACCACTAACAAAACTATAAAAAAAGCATATCGAATGATTTGATACATGTTTACCTCTCCCTGAAACTTTTGAGGAAAGCCCAAGACCACCAATGGTGGCCTTGGGAAACAAAACAAATTAAAAAGCAAATGTCTGGCCATTAATTGTTAATACATATCCCTCTTTATCAAGCCCTTTCACATAGGCATAGTAGAATACCTCCAACAGTCCATCATCCGATTCCATCTCATAATCCTGAAAAGAAGTACCCCTGTTATCCGTGATTATGACATCTTCTTTTGTAATATCGGAATGGGACATTCCAAGCATAAATACAATGATATAACAATCATCTGAATTTCTCAACCGATAAATATTTGCATCATAATAAATGCTTTCTTCAAGAGAAGTCTTATTATAAGACTTTACGAAGGGATTTATTTTCCACCCTTCTTTTGTCTTTTTTAAAAACAAATAGGCATATTCATTTTGTTTAGGATAGTATATAACAGCAGTTGAATCCTCACCTTCTACTGTACAGAGCACTTCCCGGTTCCCACTGCCAACGTAATTAAGTGCTGCCTGCGGCGAATCAAAAGTGATAAACAGATTCTCTATCGGTGCCAATCCAGCTAAAGACACACAACCAAAATACGCCAATACAATTAAAACCCATACCCATTTTTTAATTTTGATTTGCTTTTTATGCAGCACAATCAAAATGATGTAGAAAATAATGAGAAAAAACGCATATCTGATAAACGAATACCACATAAAACTTCCTCCTTTAATTTGTCACCAATTTCAGGCCCATTACCGGAATCACCATAGAAGGGAGCCAAGGCCGCCATTTGGCGGCCTTGAATAGAGTTATAGGGTTAGTCGAATGTAAATATCTCACCATCAATTATTAATTCATAGTTTTCATCATAGTTATTAATACACGCGTAATTTAATATACTTAGATAAGACTCATACTCCTTTATATAACACCTAAAAATAGTATTTTTGTTATCAAATATATTTATATTATCTACACTTTTTCGGTCAAGGATAATTGTATGTACGACAACATAATAATCTATAGAATTTTTAGACTTATATATACTTACTTGACTAGCACCTGATTTTTCTTTAAACGGAATTGAAAAAGGATTTATTTTCCACCCTCGTTCTGTTTTAGAAAAAACAACTTGAGAACGTGTCTTTTGTTTAGGCGAGTATAATATCAATGTCGACTCTTTACCATCAATCATATCTCTTACTTCACCGGTGCAGCCATACTTAAACGCTGCTTCTGGTGTCGAAAAAGTAATAAACAAATTTTCAACCGGTACATAAAAGGAAATTAAAAAACAAATTATCGAGACAGATATTATTTTACGCCATATTTTTTTGTTATTTTTATTGCGTTTTTTTATTATTACTGCAATGAAAATAACGATTAAAAACGCACTCCATCGAACGATATAAAAGATCACAACTTGCTCCTATTGAAGGCCCGAAAGAAGAACCTAGTAAGCATATTCGCAATAATAAAAATTATCGATAATCTTTTCCACATAAGCTCGCTGACCCCGGGTAGGATGCACCCATTCCCATCCTCTTCCTTTTTCTTTCATTTCTCCACCGGATAACTCTATTTTTCTATTAATATATACCTCTTCACCTTCTTTTAAATCTGTATAATAGAATCCACAATGAATCGATAATGTTACATTTCCCTCTGATCCTAAGAAAATGCTGAAATAATCACCCGAAATACTGATTTGTTTAACACCCTCAAGCTGCAAAACACGCTCTAATACAGGATTATCTAAAGACCTGTAGACTTCTTCACTAAACAGCCGAATATAAAGTCCCTCAATATGTGAAAAATCTTGTGCCGGCTCATAAATAGTTTGTTTTTCTGTTGAAGAAATGTACCATATTTGAGGATATTCTTCTTTCAGTTTAGAAATTTCTTCCGCCGCATTTCTGAACAAATTTTCTTCCGCTATAATCAAAGACGATACTTCTGGGTAGTATTTTTTATTGGGGATACTGCATGAAGATAAACATAAAACCACTATAAAAAGCAATATCATCCATTGACTATTCTTTTTACGCATAACTTTTCTCCAGTTGATTTATAACAAAACAGGAGCTACTTCCGAGGAACCCTAGGCTGCCAAATAGTGGCTTTAGAGTGTAAATAAAACAGGTTATATACTCTATATTAACCCCAAGCTATCCAGTCTATCTATGATTGTTCTGTCAAGATTATAGAGGGTTAAAGAATGTGTAAATTCATTTTCATCCTCCTTTAGATACCGTCAGTAGTAAAAACTATTCTTGTAACAGGTTTAAACTGGCAATTCTAAATATAATTTTTCTATCTAAGCCAGCAAATCCAACTGACGTTCCCCCCAATTTAATGTTTTGTTTAGCTGCATTAAATTGAGAATCCTTTTTGATTATTGCAATTTCTCTACCTCTAATATCTTTTTTTTCAATTATCACTTGAATTCCTGCTATCGAGTTTACAAATGTGACCCAAGTTACATAAGGTATATCTTTTACTTGCTCCCACCTCGGGATGCTTTCACCCACCCATTCATAAAGTACTACATAAGGAATTTCATAAAAATATTCAGATTCTGCCAATCTGGTAAAAGGCTCCCGTTCAACGCCAACCACGCGAAGCAACGCATAAATGTGTGTTCTATCACCCCAATCTTTAAACTCCTGAACGTGTTCTTTATCGATACGATAGGCTAATAAATCTCCACACTCCCACGGCGAATACAGCAAAGAAGGTTTCGAAACCTTCTTTGCCGGAGGCATTGGCGAAAGCAGTTTTTCTTTTAAATCGTCCAACGCTTTTACACGTTTTGCATAGTCTGCTTTTGATGCTTCTTCCCAACGCGCCAAATCCTCACCGCTGTCGATAAATGCCATTGCTTTCTCTTTTACCTTTTCACTAAGTCTTCCCTTTTTCCATTCGCTCAGCGCTAAAGCAAACCAAAATACCGGCTCAATATCGCTGCCTTTAAATTCATCATAGTGTTCCTGAAATATGATCTCTTCTGCTTCTTCTGCGCTTTTTCCGACTATTAGTAAAGTATTATAATCATCTCGAATATCTTCCGCATCATCATCTGAAAAGATTGCCGGCCCCCAAGTACCCATTCATCCTCCTCAATTTAACCCTACATTATATGGGAAAAATATTTTTAAAAAGTTTCATCATAATAATAAAAATTATCAACAATTTTCTCTACATACATCCGATCTCCGCTAAGAGGATATACCCACTTCCAACCCTTTCCTTCTGCTGTTATCTCACCACCTACACTCCTTATTCTTTGTTCCAACAAAGCTTTTTCCCCATCCTCAACAGCTGAATAATAAAATCCATAATCAATAGAAGACGGTGCAATCCCTAATCCACCAAAATCAAATATATAGCAAGAATCTGAAATAGATATCTTTTTTAAATTCTCAATGCACATTATTTCTTCCAACGCTTTATTTTCAAGCGACACATAAATATTGTCTTCATCAACATTAATAATGCAAAAATATAACCCTACAATATCTGAATATTTTGGATCATCAATACTTTTTTTAAATGTAGATGAAATATAGCTTATTTCCGGATTAAGGTTTTGATAATTATTTAATTCCTCTATTACTTTAATCAGCACTTCTTCATTCTCTTTTACAACTGTCGTGATTTTTTTTCTTAATTTCGGAGATTGTCCCCCACAAGCACATAACTGACATAAAATAAACAACAATATCAAAATGATAGCTATTCTTTTTTTCTTCATACCCTTGTCCTAGTTTAAAATTAACGGCGGCCTTGGAAAGCCTTTAATCAGAACTCAACTTCTTTTTCATTAATCGTCAGTACATACCCCTCTTTATCAAGCCCTTTCACATAGGCATAGTAAAATACTTTCAACGACCTATCGTCTGATTCCATCTCATAATCCTGAAAAGAAGTACCCCTGTTATCCGTGATTATGACATCTTCTTTTGTAATATCGGAATGGGACATTCCAAGCATAAATACAATGATATAACAATCATCTGAATTTCTCAACCGATAAATATTTGCATCATAATAAATGCTTTCTTCAAGAGAAGTCTTATTATAAGACTTTACGAAGGGATTTATTTTCCACCCTTCTTTTGTCTTTTTTAAAAACAAATAGGCATATTCATTTTGTTTAGGATAGTATATAACAGCAGTTGAATCCTCACCTTCTACTGTACAGAGCACTTCCCGGTTCCCACTGCCAACGTAATTAAGTGCTGCCTGCGGCGAATCAAAAGTGATAAACAGATTCTCTATCGGTGCCAATCCAGCTAAAGACACACAACCAAAATACGCCAATACAATTAAAACCCATACCCATTTTTTAATTTTGATTTGCTTTTTATGCAGCACAATCAAAATGATGTAGAAAATAATGAGAAAAAACGCATATCTGATAAACGAATACCACATAAAACTTCCTCCTTTAATTTGTCACCAATTTCAGGCCCATTACCGGAATCACCATAGAAGGGAGCCAAGGCCGCCATTTGGCGGCCTTGAATAGAGTTATAGGGTTAGTCGAATGTAAATATCTCACCATCAATTATTAATTCATAGTTTTCATCATAGTTATTAATACACGCGTAATTTAATATACTTAGATAAGACTCATACTCCTTTATATAACACCTAAAAATAGTATTTTTGTTATCAAATATATTTATATTATCTACACTTTTTCGGTCAAGGATAATTGTATGTACGACAACATAATAATCTATAGAATTTTTAGACTTATATATACTTACTTGACTAGCACCTGATTTTTCTTTAAACGGAATTGAAAAAGGATTTATTTTCCACCCTCGTTCTGTTTTAGAAAAAACAACTTGAGAACGTGTCTTTTGTTTAGGCGAGTATAATATCAATGTCGACTCTTTACCATCAATCATATCTCTTACTTCACCGGTGCAGCCATACTTAAACGCTGCTTCTGGTGTCGAAAAAGTAATAAACAAATTTTCAACCGGTACATAAAAGGAAATTAAAAAACAAATTATCGAGACAGATATTATTTTACGCCATATTTTTTTGTTATTTTTATTGCGTTTTTTTATTATTACTGCAATGAAAATAACGATTAAAAACGCACTCCATCGAACGATATAAAAGATCACAACTTGCTCCTATTGAAGGCCCGAAAGAAGAACCTAGTAAGCATATTCGCAATAATAAAAATTATCGATAATCTTTTCCACATAAGCTCGCTGACCCCGGGTAGGATGCACCCATTCCCATCCTCTTCCTTTTTCTTTCATTTCTCCACCGGATAACTCTATTTTTCTATTAATATATACCTCTTCACCTTCTTTTAAATCTGTATAATAGAATCCACAATGAATCGATAATGTTACATTTCCCTCTGATCCTAAGAAAATGCTGAAATAATCACCCGAAATACTGATTTGTTTAACACCCTCAAGCTGCAAAACACGCTCTAATACAGGATTATCTAAAGACCTGTAGACTTCTTCACTAAACAGCCGAATATAAAGTCCCTCAATATGTGAAAAATCTTGTGCCGGCTCATAAATAGTTTGTTTTTCTGTTGAAGAAATGTACCATATTTGAGGATATTCTTCTTTCAGTTTAGAAATTTCTTCCGCCGCATTTCTGAACAAATTTTCTTCCGCTATAATCAAAGACGATACTTCTGGGTAGTATTTTTTATTGGGGATACTGCATGAAGATAAACATAAAACCACTATAAAAAGCAATATCATCCATTGACTATTCTTTTTACGCATAACTTTTCTCCAGTTGATTTATAACAAAACAGGAGCTACTTCCGAGGAACCCTAGGCTGCCAAATAGTGGCTTTAGAGTGTAAATAAAACAGGTTATATACTCTATATTAACCCCAAGCTATCCAGTCTATCTATGATTGTTCTGTCAAGATTATAGAGGGTTAAAGAATGTGTAAATTCATTTTCATCCTCCTTTAGATACCGTCAGTAGTAAAAACTATTCTTGTAACAGGTTTAAACTGGCAATTCTAAATATAATTTTTCTATCTAAGCCAGCAAATCCAACTGACGTTCCCCCCAATTTAATGTTTTGTTTAGCTGCATTAAATTGAGAATCCTTTTTGATTATTGCAATTTCTCTACCTCTAATATCTTTTTTTTCAATTATCACTTGAATTCCTGCTATCGAGTTTACAAATGTGACCCAAGTTACATAAGGTATATCTTTTACTTGCTCCCACCTCGGGATGCTTTCACCCACCCATTCATAAAGTACTACATAAGGAATTTCATAAAAATATTCAGATTCTGCCAATCTGGTAAAAGGCTCCCGTTCAACGCCAACCACGCGAAGCAACGCATAAATGTGTGTTCTATCACCCCAATCTTTAAACTCCTGAACGTGTTCTTTATCGATACGATAGGCTAATAAATCTCCACACTCCCACGGCGAATACAGCAAAGAAGGTTTCGAAACCTTCTTTGCCGGAGGCATTGGCGAAAGCAGTTTTTCTTTTAAATCGTCCAACGCTTTTACACGTTTTGCATAGTCTGCTTTTGATGCTTCTTCCCAACGCGCCAAATCCTCACCGCTGTCGATAAATGCCATTGCTTTCTCTTTTACCTTTTCACTAAGTCTTCCCTTTTTCCATTCGCTCAGCGCTAAAGCAAACCAAAATACCGGCTCAATATCGCTGCCTTTAAATTCATCATAGTGTTCCTGAAATATGATCTCTTCTGCTTCTTCTGCGCTTTTTCCGACTATTAGTAAAGTATTATAATCATCTCGAATATCTTCCGCATCATCATCTGAAAAGATTGCCGGCCCCCAAGTACCCATTCATCCTCCTCAATTTAACCCTACATTATATGGGAAAAATATTTTTAAAAAGTTTCATCATAATAATAAAAATTATCAACAATTTTCTCTACATACATCCGATCTCCGCTAAGAGGATATACCCACTTCCAACCCTTTCCTTCTGCTGTTATCTCACCACCTACACTCCTTATTCTTTGTTCCAACAAAGCTTTTTCCCCATCCTCAACAGCTGAATAATAAAATCCATAATCAATAGAAGACGGTGCAATCCCTAATCCACCAAAATCAAATATATAGCAAGAATCTGAAATAGATATCTTTTTTAAATTCTCAATGCACATTATTTCTTCCAACGCTTTATTTTCAAGCGACACATAAATATTGTCTTCATCAACATTAATAATGCAAAAATATAACCCTACAATATCTGAATATTTTGGATCATCAATACTTTTTTTAAATGTAGATGAAATATAGCTTATTTCCGGATTAAGGTTTTGATAATTATTTAATTCCTCTATTACTTTAACCAACACTTCTTCATTCTCTTTTACAACTGTAGTGATTTTTTTTCTTAATTTCAGAGATTGTCCCCCACAAGCACATAACTGACATAAAATAAACAACAATGTCAAAGCAACAACTATCTTTCTTTTCTTCATACTTTCTCCTGACTTTACATTATTATATTATCTTGTTAAACATAGCTAACAATAAATTATTTAATTAATATCAACTGCATTGTACTTTATTTCGTTCGTTATCAATTCTACAGAGAAACAGAGGAATGCTCTCTGTTTCTCTGTTTTTTCATTTATAAACTTTCTTTCAATTAAAATATCCGCTTTGATATAAATTCACGCCCATTCTTACATAGTAATTATCTCTTGGCTCATCAAAGTATGTATCACGATAAGACCATGTAATTCCTTCGCTGTTAATTTGATATATTCCAGCACCCCAACATAAGAATTCTTCCCAATATCCATAAGCAGAACCAATATAACCAAAGTGCATATTTCCAACATCTTCTGCTGATAGTAATTCATAATTAAAATAGATATATCTAGTTCTCTGATCTGTTTTATGATACATCCAGTCTTCCTGAGCCTTTAAATCATAAGGCGCACCCGTTTTTACCATGTCCATAAAATATAACAAACGCGAATAAGAACCATCTATATTGGCTGCCGCTTCAGACATACTGAGTGCATTATTTACAAATGTATCTTTAAACATATCTTCCCCAAGTACTATATCTACTCCGTCCTCCACAGCTTGACGTATTTCTTCTGATGTTGCTATTAACTTAAAAGTGGTACTTATATCCGTATTTTTCATCAGCTGGCTATTTATATTTGCAAGCGCAGTCCCCGCATTTGTTGATGGCCCTATTTGTGTTACATAATTATTTATTACTCCGCTCATTGCCACTTTTATTCCTAAATTAACAGCTGCTATTAACCCTACTCCTGTTGCTCTATGCCCCGTCGGATCGATATAGTTGACCGGATTATTTCCCGTATAGGTATACAGGTTTTGTGTCCACGGACTGTAGGCACTGCCGAGATAGCTGTCA
>CALGIV010000126.1 GCA_937914785.1 uncultured Eubacteriaceae bacterium
TGCAGAGTGGCGGCTAAAAGAGATGAAGGCGAGGTGGGGCAGCTGCAACGTAAAAGACAGGCGCGTCTGGCTGAATCTTCATTTGGCGCAGCGGCCGATGGAGTGTCTGGAGTTTATCGCCGTGCATGAGCTGTGTCATTTGCTGGAGCGTGGACACAATAAAAGATTTTATCGTTATATGGATATATTTCTGCCCGACTGGCGCCGGCGGTCGAGAATCCTGAACGGTTGGGAATGAACATATGCTTTAAATGAAATGATAAAAAA
Organism: uncultured Eubacteriaceae bacterium; assembly: GCA_937914785.1. Lineage (GTDB taxonomy): Bacteria > Bacillota > Clostridia > Eubacteriales > UBA1433 > CALGIV01. Next base: position 268 of record CALGIV010000126.1, read on the forward strand.
TGCCCCTGTACTGGAGGCATTTTTTGTATTCACGGATAATAAGCAGGTGTGCGCTGTTTTCAGTGCTGAAAACGGTCTGTCAGATGTATCCTTTACTTTAACGTCAACAGCAACGGATGAGCTTGCTTTATGCGAACACCTTGTGTGGGACAATTGCTTGTTCACGGGTAAACAAACAAAAAGTGTGATCGGGGAACTATATCTTCTTCTCGTGAACGATCAGTTCAAAAATATCGGGCCGGGCATAATGGCCGGTCGCGTCAAAGTCCAGCCGGCTCATCGCGATCTGGTCCAAGTCGAGTGTCGCGTAAAGGGTTTCCTCCTTATCCCACACAGGGCCGGCGATGTATTGGCCAAACGGGCTGATGATACAGCTGCCGCCGGGACACATATTATCTTCAAAGCCGTCGAGTTCGCCGATGTAGTTTAAATCCGTCGGATACATACTTTTGCGCACGTGCTGGTTACAGCCGATGACAAAGCAGCGGCCTTCCAGCGCGATGTGCTTCATCGTGGCCTGCCATTCTTCGCGCGAATCCGCCGTGGGCGCGATGTAGATCGCAACGCCCTTTTCATACATCGCTGCGCGCGCTAAAGGCATATAATTTTCCCAGCACGTTAGTCCGCCGACGGTGCCGAACGGCGTATCGATGGTTGTCAGCGTACTGCCGTCGCATTCGCCCCAAATCAGCCGTTCGCTGCCTGTGGGTTTGAGTTTCCGATGCTTGCCGAGCAGGGTGCCGTCGGGGCTGAAGTACAGCGTCGTGCAGTACAGCGTGCAGTTCGTCATATCTCGCTCCGTAATGCCGATGCACAGGTATGCATTGGCTTTATGCGCCGCTTCGCCCAGCCGGTCGGTATCGGGGCCGGGGACGATTAAAGCGTTGTCGTAGTAGCGTTTGAAGTCTTCTCGACCCTGTTGCGTACGGCTGCCAACGACGAAGCCGTAAGACAGGCCGCGCGGGTAAGCCGGAATGTACGACTCCGGAAAGACGATGAGGTCGACGTTTTGTTTTGCGGCCTCGGCGATCAATGCCGTTGCCTTTTCGATCGTCTTGTCTTTATCGAACAATACGGGGGCTGCCTGCACGACGGCCACCTTGCATTCTTTGGCTAAATCTTTCATTAAAAAAACCCTCCTGACCGACGGGACGATGCCCGTTGGGGTAATAATAAAAATATCTTACCATTACGGGCCGGAGAAATCAACCGTTCTCATTGAGATGAAAGCGCGGTATAGTCAAAACCGTCAACTGTGTGCGTTGACGGTTTTTTTATCGATATTTTGAAATACCTCCTTATTGTTGAGGCAGCACTTCTCTTTTCAGGCTTTTGTGTGAAGCGATGATATAGACGGCGTAAATTGCAAGGAAAAGCAGCAATGCCGTGCCGATGATGAAGAAGGGCTGTGCCGTGCTGGCGATGGTGCCGGGGTCCAATACTTTGATAAACGAGAACAGGAATGTGATGCAGATGATGATGGCCGGGATGGTCGGCATTGCATAAAATAAGGCAAACTGCCGGTTCAGGCTTTTTTTCATCTCCTTATAGTCCATACCAAAATTGTAGAGGATCTGGTATTGCTGCTTTAATTTGGCGGTATCGCTTAACAGATGGATGCTCAGTATCGTTGCGGCGACCATCATAAAGACGAAAGACAAATAATATAGCGGGAAGAGAATCATCGCATGAAGCGAGGCGTTTTCTTCCGCTTGGGCAGCTTTCGATAAAATCATATCGTGGTCATCTGTCGTATCAGGCTGCAGCGCGATCAAGCTCTCATACAGTGTGCCGCTGACCGCAATATCCGTCATTGCGGCATAGATATAATTGCAGACAGGCTGGGCTCCGGCAAGTTCATCGGGCACCACGATGATAAACCCGCGTCCATTGCCGTCCCAGGTATACTGGGTGAAGACTTCGGTATAGATTGGGCCTTTGGTAAGCAGGGTGCCGCCGATGGCGACCTCTTTGCCGTAAGCTTCAAGAGCGGGCGCGAGATAATCCATACAGTGCAGGATGTATTGCCCGTCGTGCAGCGTTACCGGCTCGTAGCCGAGCATTTGCCGGAGTGCACTGTAGTCGCTCATTTTTAAAACAGTATCCTTTTCAAGATAAGTCCAATAGTCTGCATTATTGAGCAAATGTTGACTGATATTGTCGTCGTCGCCTTCATAGGTTTCATATGTCCGCGATTGGCGCACGGGAATATGCTCTTCGATATACGCTTCATAACGGCTGAAGTCTGATGTTGATCTCGATGAGATGAGCAGATCATAAGAAGTGACCATTTCACTCTGTCGCTGAAATTGTGTATAAAACACCATACCGCTGCCTTCAGCGACAAGCGTGGCCGTAAACAGCAGTGCGATTGTGGCCATCGTCACGCCGATCGTGCTCAGCTTTGAAGAAAGCGTACGGAAAGTCAGCAGTTTATGTCCCTGATATTTCTTTGTCGGCCGCTTTTCGTAATAAGACGGAATGCCGGAAGAAAAGCTCATGAAAAAGCCATACAGGAAAAAGATCAGCAGAACAGCCCCGATCAGGTTCGTCTTTAAATTCAGCGTGGTCAACAGTGCCGTGCCGATAATGCCGCAGAGCAGGGAAGCTGTAAACAACCGCTTGCGGGATTTACTTTTCTTGATGGCGGCGGATTCATTCTGCTTTTCAAAGTAAATTAAGTCGTAGATTTTCATTTTGCGGATGTGCTTGCGGCTTTTTAACAGGGCGAACAGATAGATAACCGCGAAGTAAAGAACCGTCAGCCCGAGTGCCTGTACAGAAAAGCTGAAGCGAAAGGTGTGGGCGGTTGAAAAAAGCCGAAATATAGCCGCATGCAGTGCGTGGAAAATCAGGTTTCCGATACAGACGCCGATCCCGAGCGCAACGATGCCGATAGCCAGGTTTTCGACGAAGAACATCTGTGCAACCTTGCGGGGTTCAATGCCTAAAAGGATGTAGGTGCCCAGTTCCCGGCTGCGTTTCGTCAGCATAAATCGCATCGTGTAGTTGATGAGCCAGCCGATGATTAAGACGACAACGATACTGGCGGAGACGATGATATACGACAAGTTTTGCATCGTCATCGAAAGGCCCTGAATTTCATTTGAAACCACGAGCCCGTTGAAGGCGTAAATTAAAGCGGCCGCAATGATAATCGTAATAAAATATACGAGGTAATCGCTGGTCTGGTTGCGGGCGTTGCGCAGAGAAAGCTTAGTTAACGTCACTGATATCACCCCCCAACAGGGCCAGCACGTCTAAAATTTCGTGGTAGAATGCCTGCCTTGGCTGCGTATCCTTTAAAAGCTCGTTGAAGAGCCGTCCGTCTTTTAAAAAGAGGACGCGGCCGGCGTAGCTGGCGCTGTAGGCATCGTGGGTTACCATCAGGATCGTCACGTCGATGCGGCGGTTGATGTCAGCCATCATTTCCAGTAAAGTTTTTGAAGATTTCGAGTCCAGCGCACCGGTAGGCTCGTCGGCGAGCAGAAGACTCTGCTTGTGCACCATCGCCCGCGCACAGGCGGCACGCTGCTTCTGGCCGCCGGAGACCTGATAAGGAAACTTATTCAATACGTCTTCGATGCCGAGCTGTTCGGCTACGGTGTGTACGCGGTGCTGTATCAGTTTTGCATCAACGTGATTGATCGTCAGGGCGAGCGCGATGTTTTCTTCAATAGTTAATGTGTCGAGCAGGTTGAAGTCCTGAAACACGAAGCCCAGTTTTTCGCGCCGAAACCGCGCCAGATCCTGCGGCGCGATCTCGGTGACGTTTACGCCGTCTAAGAAGATGTTGCCGGCACTTGGCGTATCGATCGTAGCGATGCAGTTTAACAGTGTCGTCTTGCCGCTGCCGGAAGCGCCCATAATAGCGATGAATTCGCCGCGTTGCACCTCAAAGCTGATGCGGTCGAGCGCCTTGGTCACATTATTTTTACTGCCGTAATATTTTTCAACGTTTTCAATTTTTAACATAGCGTTCTCCTTCTCATCTGTTGTTTTAAAGATACAACAAAGACGAGATGAGTGGTATCGAAAGGCCTTTCAGTTTTCTTACATTTCCGTAAGAAAAGCTTTTGCGGGAAAGAAAAGCGTGATCGTCGTATAGTCGCCGGCGCCAGACGAGGCCGTAATGTCGACGTTGAGATGGTCGGCCAGCTTTTTTACGAGATACAGGCCGATGCCTGTCGTATTGCCATATTGGCGTCCATTGCTGCCGGTAAAGCCTTTATCAAAAATGCGGGGCAGTTCCCTGCCGGCAATGCCGATGCCGTTGTCGGTAACATCCAGCCGGATGCGGTTTTGATGCGCCGATGC
>CALGIV010000127.1 GCA_937914785.1 uncultured Eubacteriaceae bacterium
GGGGCGCTAAGATAAAGGCCTGCCTCGGTTACAGCGATACGGTGTTTTTAAAAGAGGAAATGGCACAATATTGCGACGAGCTGGTCGTCGATGTGGGCGGTTTTATTACGGACAACATTGCCCCTGCGGAGGAAGAGGTTGTCTATATGTGCGGGCCGGAAATAATGATGCGCAAAGTGTATGCGTTGTATAAAAATACGGATAAAGCGCTTTATGCGTCGGTTGAGCGCAGGATGGCCTGTGGCATCGGCGCTTGCCTGGGATGTACGATTCTAACGGCGTCCGGCAATAAGAAGGTTTGTTCCGACGGCCCGGTATTTGAAGCAAAGGAGTTGTTTTATGAATAGGCTGGCGGTCAATTTTGCAGGTGTAGCGTTAAAGAATCCCGTCGTTGCCGCTTCCGGCACCTTTTATTATGGGAAGGAGTATGCAGAATTCTTCGACGTCAACCGCCTCGGTGCGATTGCGCTGAAAGGCATTACCTGTAAACCCAAGGCAGGCAATACGGGGATTCGCATCTGGGAGACGGCGAGCGGGATGCTGAACAGCATCGGGCTGGAGAATCCCGGCGTTGAGGAGTTTGTACGCAACTATGATTGTTATACCGAGGCGCTGACGACTGCGCGCATCGTCAATCTGGGCAGTGATACGCTTGAGGAATACGTCTATGCGGCAGAAAGGCTGAATGAGCTTTCGATTGAATTGCTGGAGCTGAATATTTCGTGTCCGAATGTGCGCTCGGGCGGTATGGCTTTCGGCGTCGATTGCGATATGGCCTATGAGGTGACAAAGGCTGTCAGAAAAGTCAGCCGGCACAAGCTGATCGTCAAGCTTTCGCCGAATGTGACGGATATTGTCGCCATCGCCAGACGCTGTGAGGAAGCCGGTGCGGACGGATTGTCGCTGATCAATACTGTGCTGGGAATGGCCGTCGACATCAAGGAAAAGCGTGCCGTTTTTGATAACGTCTATGCCGGCCTGTCCGGTGCGGCGATCAAGCCGATCGCGCTGAGAATGGTGCACCAGGTGTGCAAGAGCGTCTCAATTCCCGTGATGGGAGTTGGCGGAATCTATACGGCAGAGGATGCGCTTGCGTTTTTGATGGCCGGTGCGGCCTGTGTGCAGGTTGGCACGGCAAACTTTATCGAGCCGGGCCGCAGCCTGAAAATTATTCAAAGGCTTGAAAAGTATTGCGAAGAAGAAGATATTCACATCGGTGAACTTATCGGCGTTGTATAATTATAAATTTACTTGAATAAATATAAATATCGTAGTATAATAGTGTCGTTAAACAATAAGGAGGCGCGTCATGGGTGATACAGTGATGAGTTTATTAGAACAGACAGGAGCCGTACTGAAAGGGCATTTTTTGTTATCTTCAGGCCGGCACAGCGGCGGCTATGTGCAGTGTGCAAAGCTGCTGCGTTTTCCCGATAAAGCGGCGGCCGTGTTGGCCGAGGCAATCAAAAAAATAGAAAACCTTCCTGACGTCGTCGTAGGTCCTGCGATCGGCGGCATTAATGTATCCTACGAAGTGGCGCGTCAGTTAGGCGTTGAAAGCCTGTTTACCGAGCGTGTGGACAATGTTATGCAACTGCGGCGTGGTTTTGAGATTCAAAATGGCGCAAAAGTCTTAATTACGGAAGACGTGTTGACGACGGGGCGGTCGGCTAAAGAGGCGATCGAAGCGATCAGGCCGTTTGAAGTAGAAATCGTCGGCGTTCTCTGCATCGTCGATCGTATGATGGGCCATAACCCGTTTGATGCGCCGCTCTATTCGGCGGCAACGCTCGATATAGAAACGTATGAAGCGGATGCCTGTCCGTTGTGCAAAGCGGGCGGCAGGCCGGTAAAGCCCGGCAGCAGGAAATTTTAAGACGGAGAAGAATGCGGATGAAAGTTTATTTATATTTGGAAAATGGCATGGTCTTTGAGGGGAAAGGGTTTGGCTATACGGACGAAGACGTCGTCGGCGAGGTCGTCTTCAACACGGGGATGACAGGCTATCAGGAAGTGTTGACCGACCCGTCGTATGCCGGCCAGATCGTGCTGATGACGTATCCGTTAATCGGCAACTACGGCATCAATTTAGATGACGGCCAGTCGCCTTCGCCGAAAGTGCGCGGCTTTATCGTCAAAGAGATGTGTATCTTCCCGAATAACTTTCGCTATGAAATGAGCCTTGAAGACTATTTATATGAAAATCGGATTTTTGGGATGCAGGATTTGGATACGCGCTATTTGACAAAAAGCATTCGCGACCAGGGCGTGATGAAGGGCGTGATGAGCGCCAATATTTTAAGTGAAGCGGAAATAAAGGCGAAGATAGTGCCTTATCACACACATGATGTGGTCAGTAAAGTGAGCACGAAAGAAAGGTATGTTGTCGGCACGGGCGATTGTAACATCGCGGTGATCGATTATGGCATTAAGCGCAGTATTTTAAATGGCTTTGTGGAAAAAGGCTGCCGGTTGACGGTCTTTCCGTACGATGCGGC
>CALGIV010000128.1 GCA_937914785.1 uncultured Eubacteriaceae bacterium
CTCGATGGCTTGCGTTGCGAGCACATTGACCATAATCATCGAGGCGCCGCCTTGTGCGCGGCGCAGATAATAGGCGTTGCTGCGCGCATCAAAGTCGCCCAGCTCTGCGCCCATCGGCGCCATAATCATACGGTTTTTGAGTTCCAGGTCAGAGAGTTGAATCGGCTGGAGTAGTTTCATTTTTTATCCTCCTTCTACATATGGTAGAAATATTGTTATTGTCTTTCTTAATCAGTATAAATCGGGTGAAGTATTATTTTCAAAGGACAATAAGTAAATTGTGTAAAAATAATAATGATTATCAATATCGAAAATAAAGTTACAATGTGACGGATTCGGGCATTTCTTCGCGTCTTTTGATAAGAAAACTTTGGAGAAAATGGGTCATTATCTTGTACGGGCTCTTGTGCGTATAGTATAATTATATAACAGAATAGTATAATTGTAATATAACTTAAGTATACCAAAATATGTCCTCGAATATAAGGGCAATATTGGATATTGATGTAATATTATAAAGTCGTTTATCGTTTAGAGGTGTATTGTGGAGAATAAGTATTTTGAATCGCTGTACAGCAACTTGCCGATTGCGGTGATTGTGTGTATAAATGATGAGACGCTCTCCGTAGAGTTTATGAACGGTGCAGCGCGAATGTTGTTTCACCCGACGCTGTCGACGGAAGAGTTGAAGGGGATGGAGAAAAAGGAATATTTATCGGAAGTAATTCGTTTTGTCAAGCCGAATGTAATAGAGAAGATACATTATGAACGTGAAAGAATTGGGGCGATTGATGCGCTGGAGACCATAATTTACGGTTATGATGATGAAAAAATTTTTGTTAACTGGAGTTCAGACGTGTGCTCTTCCGATCTGGCAGACTATTTTGTTTTCTATGCGGTGGAGCAGGAACATACAGATTTAACAGACAGTTCTGAAGATATTACATCGGAAATTTTAAAATTGGCCTATCACTCTGTGGATGTCGAGAAGACGATTCAGAGTGTTTTAGCATTGGTTGGCGACTATGTCAAAGTCAGCCGGGTTTATATTTTTGAAGATATTTCAGAAGAAATGACGCGCAATACATACGAATGGTGTGCTGAGGGTGTGGAACCGGCGATTCAGGATTTGCAGAATTTAAGTAAAGAAGACTACCCTTACGACAAGATTGTGGGCGCAAATGGGATGTTTATTACCAATGATACGCGTCAACTGCCGGATGAGTCCCGTGAAATCTTATATGAGATGCAGGGCATCAAATCGATTGCCATCCTGCCGCTTAATTCTCCCGATAAAGTGCTCGGCTACATTGGTTACGACGACTGTGAAAGCTTTCGGAAATGGTCTTTGACTGAAATCCGCCTGTTGAGCAATATGGCCAGAATTATGTCTTCTCTTTTGAATAAACGCAATGCGGAGCATGAAACTGAGCGTATAAAAGAAATCCTCCAGCTTGTCAGCGACAACTCAGACAGCATCATCTATGTCAATGACTTAAAAACTTATGAGGTAAAGTTTGTCAGCAAGCCGCTGCTGAATTCTATAGGCGTTGAAGCGGAGGATGTTCTCGGTCAAAAATGCTGGCAGGTGTTGCAGAAGGATCAAACAGGACCCTGCGCATTTTGTCCGACGCCAAAGCTTTCAGGGGAAGGAGACTCTTATATCTGGGAGTTTCAAAATACGGTTAATGGTAAATGGTATTTGGCAAAGGATAGCTTGATTAAATGGATTGACGATTCGTTGGTACACATTGAAACGGCCGTAGATATCACGCTGCGCAAGAATCAGGAAGAACAACTGCAATATTTTGCGACAACCGATACGATGACAAATATTTATAATCGTGAATGGGGTTATAAAATGTTACAGGATTTATGGGCGCAGGCCAATCAGATAGGGAATGTATATGCATTATGCTTTATCGACATTGACGGCTTAAAGAAAGTTAATGACACATACGGTCATTCGATGGGGGATGCACTGATTGTTGAGACAATTCGCACGATCAGAGCGATGATTCGCAAGAATGATCTGCTTTGTCGGTGGGGCGGAGACGAATTTATCCTGCTTTTACGGTGTGGTGTAGAAAAAGCGGAAAGCGTTATTCACAAGATTCAATCACGGATGGAAGAGCTGAATAAAATGAGTGCAAAACCTTATGAGCTGTCGTTCAGTTATGGGATTACGGCATTTCCTTCGCCGCAGGGAGATTCGCTGGATGCGATTATCACGACGGCAGATATGTTAATGTATGAAAATAAAGAATCCAAAAAGCATCTTTAATTAAAAAACACGGTTATCGAATTCAATAACCGTGTTTTTTTATAGACAATTATTTAAGCAATTAAGCCTGGCGGATGAAAATAGTTTTGTTACCATCCTTAACACAATATAACATGATCATCTTAATTGCGTTTTAAATGCGTTTGAATTTATTGTGCAAGTACGGTTACTTTGGGATAGATGCGCGCTTCTTCATCTTCCGAGGCCGCAATGAATTTAATCGGTGCGCTCATCGCGCCGACAATGGTATATCCTTTTTCTTCGATTGCAGTAATTCTGTCGGCATAAGCAGTGGAACGGATATCGGCCGGCTGAGAGCCGTAGGATAAGTGCCAGGCATCTGGATTGTTGAAGTATCTTCCTCCCCAGGTGGGATCGGCAAAATGCCACGCATCGTCGGCATAGAACTCAACCCAGGCGTGCGAGCCATTTGCAGCAGAGTGTGACCAGTCGTCTTCAGATGATTGCAATTGATTGAGCACCAGGCCGGCAACAGATTTTGCAGGAATACCGGAAGCGCGCAGCATCGCCGTAGTCAGGTTGGCATAGTCGGCACAAACGCCGCTGCGTTGCTCAAGGATTTCAGAAGCGCTCAAAGCCGGTTGATTGACTGAAGAGGTAGTGTTGGTTTTCAGTGTTTTGCTCACGTAGGTGCAAATGTTTTGTGCTGTCTGCATGGTGTCGTCTTCGACGATCAGTTCTTCGACGGCCTTTCGGATGTTTGGCGCGTCTTTATCGATAAACTCTGCTTCGGCGAGGTAGTCATCCGATAGCGGGGCCTGCCAGCCGTTAAGGCCGGAGAGGATCGTCACGGTATATTCAAGGGTGATACTTGTCTCTG
>CALGIV010000129.1 GCA_937914785.1 uncultured Eubacteriaceae bacterium
TGTAGGCATCGATATGACGGCTGTCGTCGAGATCACCGATGCACTGGGCGGAGTGGAAATCGACGTACCTTACGATGTCTGGCACCCAAACCTTTATGAAAAGCCTTATATCGCCAAAGGACAACAGGTGTTGGACGGGAAAAGGATGCTCTTTCTCGCACGGGACCGCGAACATGCCGGCGACGATATCTACCGCACAGAAATGCAGCGCGATATCATCAAGGCCGTATTCGCCCAGTTTAAAAAATCGAACAAGCTGGCCAGTATCCCTAAAATTTATAACTCCGTGATGGAACATATCGATACCGATATGAATTTTGAACAGATCATCTCCCTTTCACTGGCATTAAAAGACGTCGATCTGGACAATATCGGCACACATGTATTCCCCGGAACATATGGCTCGCGCAACGGCATTTCGATGTGGATTGTCAATCAATCCGCCCGCGTCGACTTTATCCAGGAACTGTTCGGCATCAATGCGTCGTATTGGGCACAGGATGCCACCGTGATCGATACGAGGGTCGATCAGGCCAGTCCGCCCCCTGAAAATGATAATCAACCACCGGCGGATCCGGACGACCCAAATACGGACGATACACCAACATCCCCTACCGACCCAACACCGACAGAACCTGACCCCGACCCCGCAGAGCCCGATCCGGTTCCGCCGGACGATCCAGACCCGCAAACCAATGTCGATTGATCATAAAACTCATCAAATATCAAATAAAAAGCAGACGTTTTTGACATCTGCTTTACTGTGTTAAAATTATCTATTCTGCAGATATTCCTCCGATAAAACAAGCCACTGCTCTTCATATTCTTCCAACAATGCCTTGTTTTCCTGATACTTTAAAACCACGTCGCTGCTGTCTGCCTGCTTATAAAAGTCTTCATCGCACATCTTCTCTTCATCAGCCGTTATCTGCGCCTGAAGCGCAGCGATCTCACTTTCCAGTACAGCGATTTTATTCTGCATTTTCTTCAGCGTATAATCCCGCTTTTCACGCTTCGGTTTTACCTTTTCCGCTATCTGCCCACCCTCTTTGCGCTGCTGCTCGATGCGCGATAAGTAATAGGCATAATTTCCGTCATACGGTTGAATCACACCATTTTCAAACACGAGCAGATGATCACAGGTATTGTTCAAAAACTGCCTGTCATGGCTTACCATAACTAAAGTGCCATCGTATGAATTGATCGCACGCTCAAGCGCTTCAATCGACGCGATGTCCAAATGATTTGTCGGCTCATCCAGTAAGACCAGATTTGCGCCGGCCAGCATCGTTTTCAACAAACTCAATCGGCTCTTCTCGCCGCCCGACAAAATGGCGATCTCCTTTTGTACATCCTCGCCGAAAAACAGAAATGACGCAAGATAATTCCGCGCCTGCGTATATGTCAGAGACTGCTCAGCGGTATACAGAATCTCCTCGAGCACCGTCTCACACGTAAAGCTTTGCTGCTGCGCATAATAGGCCGTCTTTACATTCTGTCCGGCGATGATCTGCCCTTTGTCCGGCACTTCCTCACCGGCGATCATTTTCAGCAGAGTCGACTTTCCCGTACCGTTCGCACCGAAAATACCAACCTTTTGTTTACGGTAAATCAACTGTGAAAAATTATCGATAACCGTTTTATCGCCGTAACGTTTCGTCACCGAATCAAACTGCAGGACTTGTTTCACGGAGGGTGATGCCTGATGAAAGACAAGCTCCACTACTGCCGCAGACCCCTGCGGCTTTTCGAGCAACTCCATCTTATCGAGCGCCTTCTGACGGCTTTCTGCCTGCCGGATGCTTTTCTCACGATTAAATTGTTTAAAACGCGTGATAATTTCCTCCTGCCGCGCAATTTCCTTTTGCTGATTTTCAAATTGCTCTCGTTTTACTGCAATGTCAATTTCCCGTCTCCTCAAATAATCGGTATAATTGCCATCGTATATCGTCAATTTTCCATTCTCAATTTCGAAAATACGCTTTACCGTCCGATCGAGAAAATGACGGTCATGCGATATTGTTATCACCGTACTGCTGCACTCGGACAAATAATTTTCAAGCCAGGCAATCGACGTGATATCGAAGAAATTCGTCGGTTCATCCAACAGCAGCACATCCGGCTCGCTGAGCAGCAGTTTTGCAAAGGCCACTTTGTTTTGCTGCCCGCCGCTAAGCCGCTCTACAGGCCTGTTGGCTTCCTCCTCACGAAAGCCGAAACCATAAATCATCCCGCGCACCCGAGAGTGAATACTGTAGGCATCTCTGCTTTCATAGACATCCATCTTCTCGGCGTATTGCGCCAACATCTTTTCCTGCTCTACAACATTGATATTGTTATTGGCAATCTCCTCCTGCAGATGCATCAATTCCGCTTCCAGCGCAAAAACATCGTCAAATGCGTGCAGGAGGTTTTCATAAATGGTTTCTTCCTCGTTTAGCTCCGGCGTTTGCGTCAGCAAACCAAATGTCGTATCTGCAGGGATCAAGACCGACCCTGCATCCGGCTTTAACTGCTTTGTCAGGATTTTGAACAAGGTTGTCTTGCCGGCGCCATTTCGGCCGATCAATCCTATTTTGTCTCCCTTCTGAACGCCAAAAGAAACATTGGTTAAAATTTGCCTTGCACCGAATGAAATGCCGATTCCGCTGGCTGTTAGTTGCATTTTAAAATTCCTTTGCACTTAAGTGTTTACTTACGTTTGTTTATTTGATATAATATTATCAATCTATGATGTTGTTATTAAATATGGTATTCTATATCTATACATAGTAATATATTTCGATCGTAAATATCAACTGTTTTACCGATATTCATTCAAATGGAGGGAATGCATGCAGACTTTTTCTAAAAACGCACCAATGCCTGTTATCCGGCGGCTCCCAAAATACCGAAAGTATTTGGAAGAATTGCTCGAAGAAGGCATTATGAAAGTCTCTTCGAAAGAGCTGTCCGACCGTATGGGCTCCACAGCTTCACAAATCCGTCAGGATCTGAACTATTTCGGCGGTTTCGGTCAGCAAGGATATGGCTATAATGTCAGCGAGCTCATCGATATTATCGACGATATTCTGGCAGTCAAGCGCACTTATAAGTCCATCATCCTCGGTGCCGGCAACCTCGGACGCGCCATCGTCAACTATATTACCAGTCTGGAATCCGGCACGGAAATCAAGGCGATTTTTGATATTGACTACAACAAGGCAGGGACACTGATCAACAATATCCCCGTCTATCATAACAGTGCGTTGAAAGAATATACCGCTTCACACAAGATCGACATTGCCATCTTGACTGTGCCGAAGTCTTCGGGCTTAATGGCCGCAAAGCAAGTTGTTCAAAATGGCGTGAAAGCCATCTGGAATTTTTCAACCGTAGACTTGTTGTTGGATATTGAAGAAGACATCGTCGTCGAAAACGTTTCGATCAATGAGAGCTTTTATGTGCTTACCTACCTGCTCTCGGAACGTTTAGACGGCTAAAAAAATGATTGCAATTTAAATTTTTTATGGTATTATAAAAACATCAATGTTTGGCAACGGCGTCAACAACAGTTTGTTTGTTGGCGCTTTTTTATTTTAGGAGGTTCTTATTATGTTAGGCGTTAACACCAAAGAAGATGTCTTAAAAAAAGCGGAAGAATTGGGGGTGGAATTCATCCACCTGCAGTTTACCGACTTGATCGGTACACTGAAAAATATTTCAATTACGAAAAGTCAGCTTAAAAAAGCACTCGACAATGAGATTATGTTCGACGGCTCTTCCATCGACGGTTTTGTCCGCATTGAAGAAAGCGATATGTATTTGCGTCCCGACATCAAGACGTTTGAAGTATATCCCTGGAAACCGCAAATCGGCCAGGAAGCCCGCCTGATCTGCGATATTTACAATCCCGACGGCACGCCGTTTGAAGGCTGTCCGCGCAATATTTTAAAAAAAGTCATCCGCAAAAGCGACGAAATGGGCTATTTTATGAACGCCGGCCCCGAATGTGAGTTCTTTTTGTTCCATTTGGACGAAGAAGGCAAAGCGACGTTGAAGACAAATGACGAAGCCGAATACTTTTCGCTCGCCCCTGTCGACCTGGGCGAAGCGGCGCGCCGGGATATGGTGCTCACGCTGCAGAAAATGGGTTTTGAAATCGAAGCCTCTCACCATGAGTGCGCGCCGGGGCAACATGAAATCGACTTTAAATATTCAGACGTGCTCACGGCTGCCGACAATATTATGACGTTTAAAATGGTCGTGCGCATCATTGCACAAAAACACGGACTGCACGCAACATTTATGCCCAAACCGGTCTACGGGCTGGCCGGCAGCGGTATGCACATCAATCAATCGCTGTTTAAGGGCGGCAAAAACGCGTTTTACGACCCCGACGGCAAAGATGAATTAAGCGCTATCGCCTTCAATTACATCGCCGGCCTGCTAAAGTACGCGCGTCCTATGAGCGCAATTACCAATCCGACTGTCAATTCATATAAACGTCTCGTACCCGGATATGAAGCACCCATTTACGTTGCCTGGTCGCATAAAAACCGCAGTCCTCTGATCCGCATCCCGGCCAAACGCGGCGAATCTACGCGCATCGAGGTGCGCCATCCCGACCCATCTGCAAACCCTTACCTGGCGATGGCCGTCAACCTGGCCGCCGGCCTGAAAGGCATTGAAGAAAATATGCAGGCGCCGCCGGCCGAAATGGCTAATTTATATAAAATGTCGCCGGAAGAGCGCGTGAAAAAAGACATTCACAACCTGCCGGCCACGCTGGAAGAAGCCATTCGCGAGTTGAAGAATTGCCCCTTTATGCTTAAAGTCATCGGTCCGCACGCGGAAGACAAATACATCCAGGCCAAAATGACCGACTGGATGAACTACTCAATGCATGTCAGCGAGTGGGAAATCGAGACGTATTTAAATAAAATTTAATGAATAATTATCCATTTTAAATTGTTTTTATTCATTAAGATTAACTAAATACTTTAAATACCGCTTCATTAAGCCAAGCTTCATATCGTTACATTTTTAACGATAATGAATAACAATAAAAATTCAGAATATTTTAAAAAAATAGAAAAATTACCTTGCTTTATTTCCGCATTGTGATATAATACCAAGAAAATCACTTGTTGTTGGAAGGGATACATACATGGATATTAAAATAACAAAAACACAAAATCCAAAACCAAAACCGGCCTGGGAGAACGCCGGCTTCTGCAAATATTATTCAGACCATATGTTTATTATGGACGGCAATAAAACAAAAGGATGGTATGATGCGCGCATCGTGCCATACGGCCCGCTTCAAATGGACCCTGCTTCGCTCGTATTCCACTATGCGCAGGAATCCTTTGAAGGAATGAAAGCGTTCTACGGCGTAGACGGCAAAATCCGTCTGTTCAGGCCGGACGCGAATATGAAGCGAATGAATATCACGCACAAGCGTATGTCTATTATGGAATTTGACGGCGACTTCGTCTTAAAGGCACTTGATGAGCTCATCAAAATTGAAAAAGACTGGGTTCCGCCCGTCGATGAAATGGCGATGTACATCCGACCGTTCTGTATTGGCAACGGCACACATCTCGGCGTAAAATCGTCTGATGACTTTATCTATTGCATTATTCTTTCGCCCGTCGGCGCGTACTATCCCGAAGGGATGGCACCGACAAAAATCTATATCGAAGACAAATACGTCCGCAGCGTAGAAGGCGGCACAGGCGCGTACAAAGCCGGCGCAAACTATGCAGGTACACTGCAGCCAGGCGAAGAAGTACTCGCCAAAGGCTTTTCGCAGATTTGCTGGCTGGACGCCAAGGAAAGAAAATACATTGAAGAAGTCGGCACGAGCAATATCGTTTTCGTCATTGATGGAAAGGTCGTTACCCCAACACTGAAAACCGGCACAATCCTGCCGGGAATCACGCGAGACACTACCTTGCAGCTTGCAAGAGAGTGGGGCTATGATGTCGAAGAACGCCCCGTCTCTGTTGAAGAAGTATTCAAAGCTGCCGATGAAGGCAAATTAAACGAAGCTTTTGCAACGGGAACAGCTGCTGTTATCTCGCCTGTCGGCTTAATCCACTACAAAGGAAAAGAAGCGATCATCAATGATCAGAAAACCGGTCCGCTTTCACAAAGGATCTACGACGAAGTCACCGATCTGCAATATGGACGTAAAGAAGATACGCGTGGCTGGATTCATATTGTCGAATAAAGAAAACCCCATAAATTCACAAATAAAAAGCGAGTGGCCCTGTTGTGCCGCTCGCTTTTTATTATTTTATTCTAGACCAGAATTTTTTTGATTCCGTATGCACTTCATCCCCGGCCAGTGTGGCAAAATCTTTTAACGCTTTCTTCTGAACACTGTTCAGCCCTTTCGGCACTTCAAGATGCACCGTCACAAACAAATCGCCCTTGCCAAAACCCCTTAGAGAAGCAATGCCTTTTCCTTTAATACGGAATTTTTGATTTGGTTGTGTTCCTTCCGGAATTTTCAGCTTTACTTTCCCTTTTAAAGCCGGTACCATAATCTCATCGCCCAATGCCGCCTGCACGTAAGTGATCGGCACATCGATATAGATGTTCTTGCCATCCCGCTTAAAAAACTCATGTTCCGCTACCGTAACAAAGATGTATACATCGCCGCTTTCGCCGCCGCGCTCGCCGGGTTCCCCCTCACCGCGAAGCGGCAATACCGTATCGTTGTCGACACCGGCCGGCACATTGATTGTCAACGTCTTCGCTTTGCGTTCGTATCCCGTCCCCCTGCACGTCGAGCAGGGCGTATCGACGGTCGTACCTTCACCCTGGCAGGCATCACATGTGCGCACACTTTGAAACGAGCCGAACGGCGTGCGCTGAACAGTTTTCACCTGGCCGTTGCCGCCGCACACACTGCACGTCTTGCGCTCGCTTCCCGGTGCCGCACCACTGCCGCCGCAGGTTTCACAAGGCTCATTACGGTTGATTTTGATTTTCTTCTCGCAGCCAAAGGCCGCTTCTTCAAACGTCAACTTTAAGTTGATGCGCAAATCTTTACCCTTGCGCGGCGCTGTTCTGCCCGAAGAAGTCCCAAACCCACCAAAACCGCCGAACATATCAAATATATCTTCAAACCCACCAAAACCGCCGAATCCACCGGCTCCGCCGCCGGCATTTTGATTCACGCCTTCGTGGCCAAATCTGTCGTAAGTCGCTTTTTTCTGCTCGTCGCTTAATATTTCGTAAGCTTCATTCGCTTCTTTAAATTTCTCTTCTGCTTCCTGATCGTCAGGATTCTTGTCGGGATGATATTGTATCGCTTTTTTTCTATACGCTTTCTTAATCTCGTCGGCAGACGCAGAGCGTTCAACGCCGAGTACTTCGTAATAATCCCGCTTACTCATACCGCTCTCCTTTCATATTATGTCCGTTTCAGCATTTTACCATAACAAGGCATAAATAGAAAGCCTTTTCAGGCTTCCTATTTACACGCTGCTTTTATATC
>CALGIV010000130.1 GCA_937914785.1 uncultured Eubacteriaceae bacterium
CTGCTTGCTGATAGGCATTTTTCGCCACCTCGTCGCTGTCAATGAGCTCACGTTGTTTTTTTACAGCGCTTTCAATCAGTGCCTTCGCTTTCGATTGCGCGGCGTTGATGATTCTGCTCTCCTCCTGCTTAACACGACGCGCCTCCAATACTTCCTCAGGCAGGCGCATTCGAATCTCATCGATGATATCCATAACATCATCCGTGCTGATCATTACTTTTTTATTTGACAGCGGTACAGCGCTGCTGTTTCTGATCACTTCTTCCAACTCATCAATCAATTCCATGACTTTCATCGCTGCTATCTCCTTTTTTCCAACAATGCTTTTTCTACATGCGGCGGCACCAATCCCCCAATATCGCCACCGTAACGTGCGACTTCTTTGATGATACTGGAGCTGACATAGGAGAACCCTTCTCCCGCCACGAGGAACAACGTTTCCACGTCTTCGTTAAGCCGCTTGTTCATCAACGCCATCTGGACCTCCATATCGTAGTCCGTCAATACGCGCAGCCCTTTAATAATCGCATCAATCTCATATTCACGGCAGAAATCGACAAGCAATCCGCTATAAGAGATACAGCGCACATTTTCAATATCGCCGACAGACTCTTTGAGCATCTCTACGCGCTCTTCCGTCGTAAACATATACTTCTTCGCCGTGTTGATCAATACCGCCACATAAAGCTCGTCCGCAAATCGCGCGGCGCGGCGAATCACGTCGATATGTCCGTTGGTAATCGGG
Organism: uncultured Eubacteriaceae bacterium; assembly: GCA_937914785.1. Taxonomy (GTDB): domain Bacteria; phylum Bacillota; class Clostridia; order Eubacteriales; family UBA1433; genus CALGIV01. Next base: position 746 of record CALGIV010000130.1, read on the forward strand.
TCGAAACTACCCGGATATACGCCTTTTTTCATTCTTCTGACCTCATAAAGTATGTAATTGTGGTATTTGCATATTTCTTTGTTTTAATAAGGTGGAGCCGCTTTACATCCGAAAATGCTACGCCGCTGTCGTGCTCGACGATGAGAATACCTTCTTTTTTAAGGATATCCGCCTGCTCCACTTTTTTCGGCAACCAGCCAATCTCCGCCATCGCATACGGCGGATCAATAAATATTATATCAAATTTTGCCGTCGTTTCATCCAAAAATTTGAAAAAATCCAATTTAAGAACGCAACATTTGTCCTCAATGTGACAATTATATACGTTTTTCTTTGTCAATGCAATACTTTTTGGGTTTATGTCCAAAAAAGTAGCATGTTTTGCACCGCGGCTGACTGCTTCAATTCCCATCGCACCGCTGCCGGCAAAACCATCTAAAAAAGCAGCGTCGACGATATCAGGCGCAATCGTACTAAAGATCGCTCCGCGTACCTTGTCCGACGTCGGCCGAACGCCTTCATCTTCAGGCCTGAAAAGCTTTCGGCCTTTCAACTCTCCGCCAATAATTCTCATACCCGCGACACCTCTTCGGTCAGCTTATCGTACAAATGTACAATCTTTTCAGCAACGGGCTTATACGCTTCATCTGCCAACAGCGCCTCTGCAGCGCGCTTGGCCTCAAAGAGGAGTGATGCTTGTCCAATAATATCCGTATACCGGAAAGCAAACTGCCCGCTTTGCTTCGTGCCGAACACTTCCCCCGGCCCACGCAACAGAAAATCCTGTTCGGCAATTTCAAAACCGTCATTCGTCTGTTTCATTACCTCAAGCCGCCTGCGCGTACTTTCACCGCTCATATCTGAAATCAGAATACATTCCGCCTGCCTGGCTCCGCGTCCAACACGGCCGCGCATCTGATGAAGCTGGCTCAAACCAAACCGCTCTGCGTTATTGATGACGATCAGCGTTGCATCCTTTGCATCGATCCCGACTTCGATAACCGTCGTACAGACGAGCACCTTTATTTCCCGCTCCTTAAATCTGCGTATCGCTTCATCCTTTTCCGCCTGCGGCATTTTACCGTGCACACAACCAACACCGAGGGAGCCCATCCTGGCGCTCAATTCTTCATATTGCGTTTGAAGCGAGATGATGTCACTCTCCTTATCTTCCTCAATACCCGCACATACGACATAACATTGCTCACCCTGTTCCGCTCTTTTCAAGATATAATCGTAGACACCCTCCTGCTTTTTATACGTGCACGCCATCGTTTTGACCGGCAGCCGTCCCGGCGGCATCTCGTCAATTATGCTGACATCAAGCGCCGCGTACATCACCATCGACAGCGTGCGCGGGATTGGCGTCGCACTCATAAGCAACATATGCGGCGCGACACCTTTATCCAAAAGCCGTGCCCGCTGCATCACGCCAAACTTATGCTGTTCGTCCGCTACGACCAAGGCGAGATTACGATATGAAATATCCTCCGAAAACAACGCGTGTGTGCCGACGGCGATGAGCCGCTCATTTTCCCGCAGCCGTGCTTTAATCCGCTCACGCTCCGCTTTTTTCAATGCCGCATTCAACAATACGACCTCCACATCAAAATGCGCGGCCAGTGCGGACAACTGATCATACTGCTGCTTTGCCAAAACAGCCGTCGGCGCCAGAAAAGCCGACTGATGCCCGCCGAGCGCCGTATTTAAAAGTGCATAAAATGCCACCGCCGTCTTCCCACTGCCAACATCGCCCTGTACAAGACGGTTCATTACGTGCGCAGAGGCCATATCCTGCTGAATCGCTTTGACAGCTCTCTTTTGCGCCTCTGTGAACGAAAAGCCCAATAAAGGCTCCAACTGATCGTTCAGATGATCTTCAATTTTGTAACGGTTCTCCTGTTGTACAATATGTGCGCGATAATGCCCCATCGAAACGAGAAAAGCCGTCAGTTCATCAAATGCCAGCCGACGGCGCGCGCGTTCAATTTGACCAATCGTCTGCGGACAATGCAGCCCATCAAGCATTTCGACGCTGACAGACAACTCGTGCTTTTCCAAAAAGCATTTCGGGTATATGTCTTTAATATATTCCCTGCCAACTGCCAACCCTCCGCGAACGATTGAGGCAAAAGTACGCTGGCCAATCGACACGTCAGATGGAATCTTATATTCTGCGGCAATCACAGGCAGGCTGTCCATCTTTTCGACAGGCCGGAGCAGATGCGGCTGCACGACGACAAAACCCTCTTTTGTTTTCTCATAACGACCGTATATGTAATATTCTTTATTGGGCATAAGCCCATTTAACGCATACGGCACATTATACATAACGATACGCCCCTTGATATCTCCCTGTGCAACCTGCACCGTTGCAATGCTTTTTCTTTTCGGCAGATACTGCACTTTTACACGCGTTTTAACCGTCAGGACTGCACCGGTCGTCATCGGCGCATCTATTTCCGCTACGCACGTCCGTGCACTGAAATCGCGGTATCGATGCGGTATCGTCATTAAAAGATCGTACAGGCAAAAAATGCCCATCTGGTTCAGGGCATTTTCTCTCTTTTCGGCTACGCCTTTTATTTTATTTAATGGAATGTTTATAATTTCGAATAACATGATGCTGAACCGATCTTATTCAACCGATACGATGTAATAATAAAGCGGTTGTCCGCCATACTGCACGATGACATCCATATCGCCGTAGGTCTTTTCCAATTTCTTTTGAAGCTTTTCGGCTTCTTTTTTACCGGTATCCGCCCCATAATAGATGTATAACAACTCACTCTCATCATCTACCATACGCTCAATGAGTTCCAGCACAACCTTCTCGGGCGTATTATTGACCGCCTGAATTCCTTTTGAAGTGATCATACCGATGATATCGCCTTCCTTGATTTCAACGCCCTCAATACTGGTATCGCGCACAGAATAAGTCACTTCACCGGTTTTCACATATTGAATCGCTTCTACCATGTTTGCGGTGTTACACGCTTCATCCAAACCCTCCGCAAAGGATACGAGCGCCGTAATCCCCTGTGGAATGGTGCGCGTCTCGATGACGACGATATTTTCTTCAGAGATTTCCTTAGCC
>CALGIV010000131.1 GCA_937914785.1 uncultured Eubacteriaceae bacterium
CGTCGCAGCCCATCCGCCGGCGGCTTTTTGCCGTGCTTTTCAACTGCTGGAAAAGCGCGAAGACAGCAAAGCACAAACAATTAACAAAAGCCAATCATTAAACCAAGCAACATAACACTTATCACAACGACCCCAAATCTCTACTTTCAAAACCCCGCTGCTACCCAGAAAAAAAACCGGCACAATCGCCGGTATCAATTCATTGATATTTAATTCCCAAGCAACCCCTGAATGCCCTGCTCTTTCAGCAACTTACGATAATACGCTAAATTATCATTGATGATATCGTCAATCACCTTCATTCCCAACAACTCCACCGGCGCCTTATCGTCTGTTAGAATCAATTCCCCCGCTTCAACATAGCGCATATTATCGTTAACAAAATGCATCAACGGATAAATAGCATCCTTCTCATCGAGTCGCTCAAGGTTTGTGCTCAGCGCCGCTTTAACGTCCATCCCATTGGATGTAAACAACAGCGTATTCGTAATTGAAGGAATCACAACAGTATAGCAATCGCCGTAAACACTGGCAACTGTATCACATAAATAGTCGTTCATCGCCCCTTCACGGCTGCTGCGCATATTCATATTGACGATCAGGATACCATCTTCTTTTAAATGTTCTTTACACAGCTCAAAAAACTCTACTGAAGCCATTTGAAACGGGATCGTGATATCCTGATAGGCATCGCATAAAATAATATCATACTTCTTCGTATTGCCGGTCTGCAAATACGCCCGCCCATCGTCGACGATCACATCGACGTTGTCCGTATTCAGATTAAAATATTCTTCTGCAAGCAAGGTAATCTTTTCGTCAATCTCCACACCCTCAATGTGCACGTTGCCAAAATAGTGCTCGACCAGGCCGGCATACGTCCCACTGCCCAAACCTAAAATCAACAGCTCTTTATCCGAGGCATCGAGGCCTTCATCCGCCAGTTCAAACCCGGCCATCAACGGGCCGGCCAGCGCGTATTCATAATAAAAACCCGTCAATACCTCATCTTTCATCATAATCGACTGAACGCCAAAGAGGACATTTGTCATCAATATAACGCTCTTATCATCTTCCTTGACTTGCAGGTAGTTATAAATCGATTCACCCTCATAGAGCAGATTCGGCTCCCAAAATGCAAAAGAATCTTTAAACGGAACAAAGAAACAGACAATAATTAAAACCAGCACAACGACCGTGCGAATAAAACGACGGCGTACAGAGACAAAGTAAATCAGGCAGATCAGCGTCAGTGCCCCGGCAAAAATCAAAAACGTCGTCGCCGTACCGACAGTCGGAATCGTTACAAATGTCGGCAGGAAGGTACCGATAATTGAGCCGATCGTCCCAAGCGCCTCGATTTCACCCATTATTTTCCCATTATTTTCCAAGCTACTGACACAAAACTTCATCAGCGAAGGCGTTACCGTGCCCAGTAACAGCAGCGGAAAAACGAACAGCACAAAGCAACTGGCCAATGCCGCCCAGATCAACAAGTTGCTCTTTACAAAAAGGACCAGCAGCCCCGTAATCGCTAAAATAACATACTTGCCCAGAAAGGGAATCAGCGCAGTCCACACCGCTGCGATGAACATTCGCCGGTAAAGCTTATCCGGGTTCGGGTCCTTATCCGCAATCCGCCCGCCGATAACATTACCCAGCGCCAGCGCGATCATAATCGTGCCGATGATAACGGTCCAGACGATCTGGGATGAGCTGAAATACGGCGCGAGCAGTCTGCTGGCCCCCAGCTCGATAGCCATAATACTCATCCCGGAAAAAAAGGCCGTCACATAGAGGAAATACCGATTCTTTACAATTGATTTTTCATTCATTTAGTTTATTTCCCTTCATAAAGCAACAAATTATCCTTCATTATAGTGTAAAAATTTCCAAAAAACAAGTCTTCGCTCTATACGGTACATCTCCTTATAAAAGTGATTTAATCACAACGCAATAATTGACTGAATATTCAGAATTTTCCCCTTTATCGGAATCGCCTTTTGATGCTCACTGGACTTTTCTGCGCTTTATCGATATAATAAGAACAACTTATGCAGGAGGTATCCTATCGATGAAAAAACTCATAACCGTCCTACTTTTATTATCACTGCTGCTCACGCTGTCCGCCTGCGGCAGCGGGACTTCAGCTACTGATCCGTTCAATGAAAAAGATTTTTCGTTCTACGATGCCGACGGCAAAGCCGTTGCCAGCCCAAATGAAATTATGACATCCGTATCATTGTCAGAACACGAAGACGCACAAACCCACCGCGGTATTAAAATCGGCAGCAGCGCCGACGAGCTGCTCAATGCCTATGAGTTCACTGCCGGAAAAACTGCTTATGTCGACGGCAATTTTGAAGAAAATATTTACGACAGATATGTTGACTTAAGTGGTGTTTTCAGAGAAGCCGATGCACTTGGCGGTGCCGTCGCCTTGGTTATCATCATTGACGAAAACGGCACAGAGGTCGACGCACTTGAAATTCTCCAGGATGATGCGGTTGATATTAACGGGTATCGCAGCCTGATGTTTATCGTCAAAGATTACGCAGTCCTTGAAGTGAATATCAGCCTTTATCTGTAAATGTATTGTGCGCTTTTTTCTGTAGAAAAGCACGCATTGTTTAGCGAATACATCAGGAAGCAGGGCGGAAAATTGGCCGATACACGCACGGCCAATTTTAGCTTTGCGGCGCAGCCCACCCGAAGGCTGCGGCGTGTAAAGCGACGGATTGATTCCGTTTAAGCAACAATACCCCCTGCTTTTTCATCCGCAGGCGGCTTTTT
>CALGIV010000132.1 GCA_937914785.1 uncultured Eubacteriaceae bacterium
CGTGATTCTGTATGAAGCGCAGCTGCCAAAATATCCATACCGGGATATCCGCACCCTCCTTAAAATAGAAAGCCACGAAAGCACTGGCGCTGAACTCCCTCAGCGCTCTTTGCCTTCGTGGCTTTTTTATAAAAAATTGATTCAATAAAGCGGTCATACCTTCATGGTATATGTGATAGCTGTATTATAGCCGATTGCCTTTTCAGTGTCAACTTTCTGTAATGTTTAACTAAATGTCGCTTTGACCGGTGCGCGCCGGAGTAAAAGCCAGGAGAGCAGCGTAAAGACAACGCACAGGGCTAAGAGGAACAATGTCAGGTAAAAAGGTGACAAGGTGACAAAATTCAAAATTGTCTTAAAAATTGTACTTAATGCCGCGCTGAAGGCAGAAGATTGTGCGCTGAGGATGGGCAATCCGATAAACAGCAGCGCCGGTACGCCGATACTTACGGCGATTTTAAGGCCCCGGTTCATACGGTAGTAAGCACTGCCGATAAACCAGCCTGTCAGGAAAGCCAGCAGGGAAGTAACAATACCATTTAACAGATATGCGAGGATATAGATAACTCCGTTACTTGGCTGATTGAGGTACATTGATGATGACAGCCATTCATAAAGAGTCACACTTTGCGTGTTTAGCAGTGTAATAATTCTGCCGGCTGCAAAGTTAATGATTGCAGCCAGAATGGATAAGAGCAGCGCGGCTAAAATGGTGCCGTTAAAAATTGATTTTCGCGAGATGCTGTTGGCGAGGCCAACGCGCATATTGTGGTGTGAGTAGACAATGCCGATGACAAAGAAGTAAATGCCGGCAGATATCGTCGTTGAAACAGTCTCATCACCTATGCCGAATTGCATCGTCAAAATGATGTTAAGAATTGAAATGACGCCTAAATAGACGGCGTAAAAAACCATCATCCCTATAAAACCGTTCTTAAAATTCCATTTTGTAAATTGTCCGATTTTCATATTTCTGACCTCCTACTGGTTTGTCAAATGGATAAACAATTGTTGTAAATCCAGTTCTGTATACTGCAGACGGGCGTCGGGCACTTCGGCTTTGCCCAGCACGCATGCCGTTTTTAACCCGCCAAGGCTTTGCATGCTTAAGATGTTTTTGTCTGCGCAATAATGTTCGATGTCTGCGGCACTGCCCGATACGCTGTAGCCCATTTGCTGCACTTCTTCGGTTGGTTTATCGAGCAGGATCGTACCGTTCTTGATAATGACGACCTGTTCGATAATAGAGGACACTTCTTCGATTAGATGTGTCGAAATAATGATGGTTCGGGGAGAAGCGCCGTAGTTTTCAAGCAAATCGCGGTAAAACTTATCGCGGTGATTGGCGTCCAGTCCTAATACGGGTTCATCCAACAGTAAATACTTGGCGTCGGTGGCCAGTGTACAGATCAGCTTGGCGATCGTTTTATAGCCGGTCGAGAGTGCGCGCAGTTTTTTCTTTGTGTTCAATTGGTACTCGTCTGCAAGCCTTAATGCGTAACTCATATCAAATCCCGGATAAAAGCATTGCGTCGTCTTAAACAGGTCTTTAACTTTCATATCGTCCGGAATCAGCTGCGTATCGGCCATAAAGTATACCTTCGATAACGCCCGGTCATTTTCTTTAGCGGCGAGTCCGTCGATGTATACGGCGCCACCGGTAGAAAACAGCCGGTTGTCGATTAAGTTCAGCAGCGTCGTCTTACCCGCGCCGTTACGCCCCAAAAGGCCGTAAATCCTGTTTTCTTCAAATCGGACTGAGATGTCTCTAAGTGCGTAGACATCCTTAAACCGCATCGAGATATTTTTTACTTCAATTGCATTAGTCATAACGTCCACCTCGTAAAATCATATCGACAATTTCGTTTTTATCGATGTTTAGTTTTTCAGCTTCTTCTAATAGTTTTACAACGTAAGTCACATAAAACGCTTCGTGGCGTTTTTTACGAATATGCGTCTGTGCGCCTTGTGAAACAAACATGCCAATACCTCTCTTCTTGTATAATATACCTTCGTCAGCAAGTAAATTGACGCCTTTTAAGACAGTCGCCGGATTGATTTTGTACGCTACGGAAATTTCCGTTGTTGAGGGGATTTGCTCTTCTTCGCAAAACGCACCGGAGAGAATCCCATCCTCGATTTGCTCTGCAACCTGCAAGTAAATCGGCACATCGCTGTCAAAATAGAATTGCATGAGTTCACCACCTAATCGGTTAATTACTTATGCAATTAACTATAAACCTGATCAGGTGATTTGTCAAGAAGGAAATGAAAAAAAGTTTAAAATATTTTTTAAATATTTTTAAGTTCAAGTGTTGATGTCTGAATGTTTGTTTGCGAATAGTAATTTGTTTTGCAAGCAGGGTTTTGAGGTCGTTATGACAGGTGTTATGTTGTCAGTCTGTTGCTTGGTTTTTCTATGTTGTATACCCTTTGAATACTTCGCGCTTTTCCGGCAGCTGAAAAGCGCGGCAAAAAGCCGCCGGCGGATGAAAAAGCAGGGGGGGGTG
>CALGIV010000133.1 GCA_937914785.1 uncultured Eubacteriaceae bacterium
ATCAATTTTGCTCTGACTGATCACGACGTTTATCGTCTGCATCACCATACCGCTCGTGCTTACGCTCGCCACACCCTCTGTGCCTTCCAATTGATAGAGCAACTCTTCGTCGATAAAAGTAGACAACTCCATTACGGACATGCCGGCCCGGTCGACAGCAGCCACTGTAACGGGCAGAATATCCGGATTGATATTTAAAATATAGGGCGTGCCGACATAGTCGTCCCAATAACCCTCCAACATATTCAATCCGTCCCGGATGTCGATTTTTGTCGAATCCATATTCACATTATCATTAAATTCCAATATGACGAGTGAATAATTTTCCTGAGAGACGCTTCGCAATGATTTGATATTACTGATCGTCGCCATTGATTGCTCGATCGGTTTTGTAACGACTTCTTCTACTTCTTCCGGCGTCGCCCCCGCGTATGTCGTCATAATAATCACATACGGCAGTTCGATGCTCGGCAGCAAATCAGGCGTCATTCGCGTAAACGAAACAACTCCCAAAATGATGACCAGCACGATCGCCACGAGAATCGTAAACGGTTTTTTGACACTGAATTTCGATAGCATTCTTATCTCCCTTTTGACCTAACGTTGCATTCCGCGCTTGAGAATTTCAAGCTTATTGTAAAAACTTTCTTTTACCACTTCTACTTGCGTGGTATCCATCATATATTCCGCTATTGCCCGCAACAATAAAAACGTCAATATTTCCAACATATCCGATAAGTCCCGTGGTTTTTCCAATCTCAGATTATCCGTGTTGACAGCGAGCTGCGTACGCGCTTTTAATTCCTGCAGGCAAGGCGTAAAATGAATAACCTGTTGAGGCCACTTACTATGTATTTTAATAAAAGAAAACACATTTCGATAGCAGGCCAGATTATCGTTCTGCCGTGTGAAATTGATGACGGTATGCAACACATCCGCCGCAATTAAAATGATGTCCCCTTCGCGCTTCTGCGCACTTTCTACGACGGCGATTTGAAGCATTTCGCCAAAATCCTGCATAACAAGGCTGATTAAATCTTCTTTACCTGAAAAATACTGATAATAACTCCCTCTGGAAATATCGGCTCGCGCGATGATTTTGTTGATCGAGATTTCTTCGACAGGCACGCGTGCAAGCTCCTGACGGATCGCACCGATCAGCCTTGCCTTCTTCTCCTGAGGCAGGTTATCAAACGTCTTAGTTGGCATTTTTTAACTCCATATTATGACATCTTGTCATGTGACAAGATGTCATAATAATATATGCTCATCATCGTTTTGTCAATAAAAAAAACTCTGTCCAAAAATGAAGTGAGACTCCCTGAGGCCGCT
>CALGIV010000134.1 GCA_937914785.1 uncultured Eubacteriaceae bacterium
GGCACAACGTCGTTGCAGAAGCGCAGGCAGTAAAAGAGTTCATAAATATATCACCTCAGGAAACGGCCGTTGCGCGAAATCTGACCGTTGAAGAGAATTTGATCTTTATCGCCGGCATTTACGGCAGTAGGAAGGCGCAGGCAGCGGTAAAGGCTGATGAAATGATTCAACGCTTTGCTTTGACGGAAGTGCGGCGGGATAAAGCCAAAACATTATCCGGCGGCATGCAGCGGCGCTTGAGTATTGCGATGGCGTTGATTACGGATCCTGAGATTTTATTCCTTGATGAACCGACGCTGGGGCTGGACGTCATTGCCCGACGGGAGCTGTGGTCGCTTATCGCTCAATTAAAAGGGCATAAAACGATGATTTTGACGACGCATTATATGGAGGAAGCCCAAGCTTTGTCGGATCGTATTGGCATTATGGCCAGAGGCGTTTTAACGGCCGCAGGGACGGCGGAGGAGTTGATCAGCCGGACAGGAGAAGAGACGTTTGAAGATGCATTTATCAAGTTGGCGCAAACGACGGAGGTATTGAGATGAGGACTCGTGTATTTGCAGGCCGAAATACGAAAGAATTATTGCGAGATCCGTTAAATTTGGCTTTTGGGATTGGATTCCCGCTCGTCGTTTTATTGCTGCTCAGCGCAATTCAGGCCAACGTACCAGAGGCGATTTTTGAAATTCAGAATATCGCGCCGGGCATCAGTGTGTTTGGTCTGGCATTTATCGCGTTGTTTTCAGGGATGTTGATTGCCAAAGATCGCGAATCTTCTTTTTTAATGCGGCTTTATGCCTCACCGCTGACGGCAGGCAACTTTATCTACGGCTATGCGTTGCCCCTGCTGCCGATGGCGATTATACAAATGATTGTCTGTTTTATTGCCGCGCTTTTTCTCGGCTTGCCGCTTAGCGGACGTATTTTACTGTCGATCGCTGTGCAGCTGCCGGCAGCTGTATTCTTTATCGGCATTGGCCTGTTGGCGGGGAGTCTGCTGACGGATAAGCAGGTTGGCGGTGTTTGTGGTGCTTTGCTGACAAATCTGACTGCGTGGCTGAGCGGTGCGTGGTTTGATCTGGAATTGGTCGGCGGTGCCTTTAAGACGATTTCGTATCTGCTGCCGTTTGCTCATGCTGTCGACGCGGCAAAAGCCGCGTTAAACGGTGATTATGCCGGGATATTCCCGCACTTATGGTGGGTAGCTGGCTATGCCGTTGTGGTTATGGCGATAGCGGTGTTTGTTTTCAACAGGAAAATGGATATTCAAAAATAAGAATATTTATTAAAAGAGGTTGTTTGTGCATTTTCTTTTGGTATTCCTCTGGGATTATTTTTGAGTTCAAATGTTGTTGAATGTGAAGGTGGTTTGTTTTTGTAAGAAGGGCTTTGAGGTCGTTATGACAGTTGTTATGTTGTCAGTTTGATGTTTTGCTTTTTTTGATTGTGTATCCTTTGAATACTTCGCGCTTTTCCAACAGCTGAAAAGCGCGGCAAAAAGCCGCCGGCGGATGAAAAAAGCAGGGAGGGGGTATTCTTGCTTAAGCGGAAGCCGTCCGTCGCTTCGCACGCCGCATCCTTTCGACGGGCTGCGACGCAAAGCTAAAATTGGCCGTGCGTGTATCGGCTAATTCTCTGCCCTGCTTCCTTTAAGCTTTCAGTATGCATTGAAGAACGCCCCTGTTTTTTCATAGCCGGTTTTTTTCAGGGCATTCCTTTAGGGTCATTTCTAGTTCAAATGTTATTGGTTGAATGCCTATTTCTTGAGAAGAGTTTATTGAATGCAGAGCTTTAGGGTTATTACAAGGTTGTTGTATTAACGCTCAGTATCAAATGCTTTAAGTCAGGGGTAGAGCAGCATTAGTGTATAAAACCAACGGTCGTATAAGGGTTGTCCTGTCTATTACTCGGCTTTTTTAGCGTTTGGTATGTATTGCTGGATACCCTTGAGTTTTCAGGGTATAATTAATAGCCTTTCCGCTAATTATACAACCTGATGTTTGGCAAATACTTTTTTCGACAGCATAGAGCAAACAAGAATTAGCGTGAGTGTGACAGGCATTGCAACTACCGCATAAGGCAGGTTGCTGCCGAAGAGCGATATATTCCCAAGTGATAAAAGCAATGTGGATTGCCCTTGATAAATAGGGAATAGCAGTAAATATCTGTAAAATGGGCTTAACTCCGATACGGGGAGGATAAGCGGGAAAATGTGTATGACTGCGGCAAGTGCCAACGCAATGAATGTATTTTTACTTACGGCAGATATAAACAATGTAATAGCAGTTGCGCTAAGCACACTCGTAAAGGCTAGCAGACATTGCAAGATTAATAATGTCTTGCAGCTCATATCAAACGGCAAAGTATCAAAATAGCTTACTGCGGAAAATGCCACACTTGCGTTTAGTCCCTCTGTGCCAAAACTCATAACCGCTGCTGCAATATTCAGAATTAAAAAGGCTGCTGTAATGCAAAATGCAGTTATAAATGCCGCAATCACCTTTGCAGAAATACATTTACTTTTTCCATATTGTGATGTCAAAATTAGTGTGTCCATGCCTGAATACTCACCTGAAAAAATCGGAGAAACTGCAATGATCAGCAAAAACCCTATTCCAATAATTACTTGCAACATATAATGACAGGTAATGAGCCATCCCGTATTGTAGCCAACCTGGATTTCGCTGTCGCCGTATAGATTCTGAACAGTTAAGCCGTTCCAGGTGCCGTCAGCGTTTGCAAAACGGGATTGTATTGCGACCTGTAAAGAATTCATCGGAACAGCATCCGTCAATCTCGGCTGTAATTGCATCGGGTTTTCCGCTGTGGAGCAGCTTGTCGGATTTCATAATCAAAATATCATCTGCGATATATTCCACATCCGAAATAATATGCGTGGATAGAAGTACAATGCGATCTTTTGAAAAGGTACTGATTAGATTTCTAAAGCGTACGCGCTCTTTGGGATCAAGTCCTGCCGTTGGTTCGTCAAGAATTAAAATGTGCGGGTTGTCGCTCGGATTGCTTGATTGCTTCTGCTCCATTTGCTGCCGTTAAAATAGTATAATTCCTGTTTTCAAAAAAGCCTTTAAGCATAGCGGCTATATCGGCTTCATCATCTACTATCAGCATTTTGTATTGCATTTGATACCTCCCTGTAAACAATCATTATACCAGGCAAATTTCAACTATTTATCTACACGGTATCGTAAATTGGTGTTTATTGCATTTCGAAAATTATATGATGCATTTTATTATATCGTTTTACTCCTGTCATTGTCCTGGTACTTGTCGACATTGCCGCCTAATAAAAAAACTGCTGTTCACGATTTTTTATCATCGTAAAACAGCAGCATAATCAAGCTTAATATCAAGCTTAATCGTATTATTTGATCAGTTTATTGTTCTTTCGTATCCTTTACAATTTCTGTCAGTGCGCTGGCAAGTCCGGCGATTCCCTGCATTTCAGACGGGATAATCAGCTTTGTGGCCTGGCCGTTTGCGATTTCCTTCATTGCTTCAATGCTGCGCAAAGTCAGCACTTCCTGTGTGGGCTCAACATCCTTGATGCATTTGAGCCCTTCAGCAATCGCTGTCTGGACTTGTAAAATCGCCTGTGCTTCCCCTTCGGCTTCGCGGATACGCGATTCCTTGAGCGCTTCAGCACGCAGGATGCGCGATTGCTTTTCGCCTTCCGCAGTCAGGATTGCCGCGGTCTTTTCACCTTCGGCCCTCAGAATCGCTTCGCGGCGTTCGCGTTCGGCACGCATTTGTTTTTCCATTGCGTTTTGAATATCCGGCGGCGGCATAATATTTTTAACTTCCACACGAATGACGCGAATGCCCCAGGGGTCAGTCGCTTCATCAAGGATAATACGCATCTTTGCATTGATACTATCGCGGCTGGTGAGTGTCTCATCCAGCTCCATATCTCCGATGATGTTTCTCAGCGTCGTTGCCGTAAGGTTTTCGATTGCATTCATCGGGCGTTCAACGCCGTAGGTATACAGCCGTGGGTCGGTAATTTGGAAATAGACGACCGTATCAATTTGCATCGTAACGTTATCTTTGGTAATAACAGGTTGCGGTGGGTAGTCGACGAGCCGTTCTTTTAGTGACACGCGCGCAGAGACGCGGTCGACGAACGGCACTTTAACGTGCAGGCCGACGTTCCAGGTTTTTAAATAAGCGCCAAGGCGCTCAATGACAAAGGCATTTGCCTGTGGGACTACGCGGATGTTTTTAATAAGAATCAAAATAATGATAATACCCAGAATAACTAATGGAATCCAATACACTTCTTTTTCACCTCTTAATCTTTATATTTTTCATGCCTTTTTGACCAGTAATTTTACGCCTTCAATGGCTGTAACGATTACTTCCTGTCCGGCTGAGAGCTCCTCGTTTTCATTCTCGCTGACAGCTGTCCAGACTTGCCCTTTGACTTTGACCTGTCCGACGGAGAAGGCTTTAACAGGCTCAATAACAATCGCCGCGTGGCCGATCAGGCTTTCGGCGTTGGTCGTTGTTTTCTTGCTGTCTAAATAGCGTTTGGCAAATGGACGGGTTAAAGCCAGCAGTACGAGAGAGACAACGATGAACACGGTTATCTGAAGCCATACCGGAAAGTTGAGCAGTGCGCAGATCATCGCCAGAAGCGCCCCTGCCATAAACCAGATTGTTGCGAGTCCAAACGTTATGGCTTCAATAATTCCCATAACTACTAAAATACCGATCCATACGAAAACCATTGGAAGATCATTCATATTTTCACCTCATAGGAGAAGTCGTATAGCTTTATTTGATATAAAAACCGATAAGCGCCATATTTTCATCAAAAGAAAGCGTGTATTGTACGTCTCTGTTCTCGTATTTTGCTATGATAACTGCTACGGCGTACGTGTTGCCGTCGGCTTCCTGTTCCGTTACAGTCGTCGCATCGATTTCAACAAAGGTGCCGGCATCCGCCAAAGTTGTATCGACTGCATCTTTTAAGGCATCTTCCGACAATGTTTCCTGAAGGTCGCCGCGTACAGTTTCGACAACTGCGGTGAAGTTGTCTTCGACTACCCAGGCGACAACCTGTTCGGCACGGGCGGTTACTTCTTCTTTGTCAAAAGTTGCACCGGGCGACGGTGCTTCTCCTTTAGTGCCGCAGCCGGCCAGCAATAAAGCAAGAATCAGCAATAAAATTAAAACTGTTGTTCTCCTTCTCATCTTCAATTTTCCTTTCCGAAATTTATAAATAAATATCTTAAAAGCATAATGTAATAGTATTCTTTGCGTGCAATAACAATTCTAAATCGTTAAAGAAAACATAAGATTGTAAAAGTACTTTTATCTTACTTTTAGTATAACATTTTTATACGAATTTTAAAAGGATAAAATTATAAAATAGTGTTGAATACTACAGAGAAAGAATATATAATTCAACTAAAGTCAAAAAAGTAACTTATATGATTTTTAACATAGCTAAAAATGGAGAGCCAAGAGTTGTATGTGGGAGACAATCGTAGAGAATATTACTATCATCAATGATAAATTAAACGGCATTGTTTGGGGAATACCGATTCTGGTATTGATTATTGTTACCGGTGTTTATATTACGGTGCGCACCGGTTTTTTTCAAGTCCGGCGCGCGAAAACAGTATCGAACGAGACGTTTTTGGCGATTTTCAAAAAGAAGTCCGTTTCGCGTTCAAGCGACAAAAAGGCGATTTCACAGTTTCAGGCGCTGTCGACAGCACTGGCGGCGACAATCGGTACAGGCAATATCGCAGGGGTGGCAACGGCTATTGCAGTCGGTGGACCGGGTGCGGTGTTCTGGATGTGGATTTCAGCTTTCTTTGGGATGATGACAAACTACGCCGAAAACGTTCTGGGCATTTATTATCGAAAGCGTAACGCACAGAATGAATGGTCTGGCGGCGCGATGTATTATATAGAAGAAGGGTTTGCGCGTAAGCACGGATTGAAAATTATCGGCAAAGTTCTTGCCGTGATGTTCGCTGTCTTTTGCGTATTGGCATCTTTTGGTATCGGCAATATGACGCAGGTGAATTCCATTGCCGTATCATTAAAAAGCGCCTTAAATATTCCGCCGTTGATGACGGGTATTGTGCTTGCGGTGCTGGCCGGTTTGGTTATTATTGGTGGTATCAAGCGTATTGGCAAGATTACCGAAAAGCTGGTGCCGTTTATGGCGGTCGCCTACGTTGCTGCGACAGTCGCCATCGTCATAATGGATTACAAGGCGATCCCGATGGTATTTGGTCAGATTTTTAAAGGCGCCTTTGGATGGACAGCGGTCAGTGGCGGCATCAGTGGGATGTTGATGAAGCAGGCGGTTACGATGGGGTTTAAGCGCGGCGTGTTTTCAAATGAAGCCGGGCTCGGCTCATCCGTTATGGTACATGCCGCTTCCGATGTAAAGGAGCCGGTCATACAGGGGATGTGGGGAATTTTTGAGGTTTTCTTTGATACGATGATCGTTTGTACATTGACAGCTTTTACGATTTTGTCTACCGGTGTTCTGGGGATGACAGATGCAAGCGGCAAACTCCTTGAAGGCGTTGATCTGGTCACGGTGGCTTTTTCAGAGGTGTTTCATAGTTCTGCGGGTATCCTGCTCTCATTGGCAATTTTGTTATTTGCATTTTCGACGGTGCTCGGCTGGTCGTTTTATGGTGTTAAATCATTAGAGTATCTGTTCGGGGAAAAGGCGGCAAAAATCTACCGCTTCCTTTTTGTCGTCTTTATTGTTGTTGGCGCGACGATGGATTTGGGGCTTGCCTGGACGATTTCCGATACGTTAAATGGTATGATGGCCATACCAAATCTGATTGGTGTGCTCGTACTTTCCGGAACGGTGTTTCAAATTACGAAGAATTATTCGGCGCGTAAGCTATCAAAGAAGCGAAAGAATATTACGCCAATGGTATCGGCCTATCCTGATATTCAGCGAAAGCACGCGGCGGAGATTCTTGTTGAAGAAGCGTCAGTGCGCAGCGCACGCAGGAGGAGATAAGAAGAAAGCACCGCAATCGCGGTGCTTTCTTATGGCAGAAATTTCATAATCAGCGATTTATAATATTCGTGCGGGTAATGCTGGTGGAATGAAAACAGTCCGAAGATCCGCGGTACTCCGACGTGAATTGTTGCGCCAACGTGATGGTAGCCCCACGATGCAAACGGCACTTTGGTTACGATATCGTTGCCGTTTTCAACGCGCAGTGTTTTGCATACGCGCTTGTTGTAAGATTTGACAAACGCATTGTTGCCGATGCGCGGGCCGCCGAAGGTGATGACTTCGATGTCTTTTGTCGAAAAGTTGTATTCAACATCAACGGCGCAGAGCACGGCGAGCGCGGCGCCGTAAGAATGCCCCGTAATGGTAATGCAATGAATATCTTCTGTGATGTATGTATGGATCAAATCGCGTACGCCGGGGTCTTTATAAGCATTAATAAACCCGGTGTGGACGCGTATTTTAGAGGACGTATTATTGTAGGGAACGACTTTTTTCCAAAAGGTCAGGTCGGTTTTCCAATCTCGGAGCGAGTCGCTGCCGCGAAAAGTGATGCTCATATGTTCGCCTTGCTGCCTGATGTAGCATTGCACCCCGTTTGGATGGTCGATGATTTTTACCGTTGTGTTTGGGTGGGTTGGCTGGACATTTTTGTATGCTTCTGAAGATAATTCCATTGCGTCAATGATTTTACGCCTGTTCATGTTCTCACCTCTGTAACGTATATGTTTTGGGTGAGACAGTAATGAAGAATTGCCGCGAAAAGGGACAGGGGATGGAGCTTTTTCAGGGTGTTTTTATGGGATATTATAGAAGCTGAATATTATTGGTTTGATGTTTGGTTTTCTTTCATTGTTTGTTCTTTGAATACTTCGCGCTTTTCCAGCAGGAAAAAAGCGCAAAGACAGTTGGAAATAAAAATAATGACA
>CALGIV010000135.1 GCA_937914785.1 uncultured Eubacteriaceae bacterium
ATCAAGCTGTACGGGGAGCGGGAAAAGGCTTTTGTGTGCGATCCAATGGCCCATTGCGAAATGTCCGTCATAGCTTTTGCCGTAAAGCCACTGCTTACGGCCCATTTGCGTATCGCGGATGGAGAAGTCGTTGCCGACCGCGTAGCCGAAGACGTAATCTTCCGCGGCGTCTTTTTCAACGCAGCAGGCTTCTTTGCCCATAACGACGATGAGCTCGACTTCGTAGTCGCAGAAATGCTTGCCTTTGGAATAAGTGGATATCTCATCGCCGGGGCCGGAAGAGATAAATGCAGCTTTGGAGAAGTAAATCGGCAACTCGTTCGGATCTACGCCGGACTCTGCCGCGTGGTCTCTATAATTCAGTCCCATACAGAAAACGTTGCGCAGCGGGAAGGGAATGGCGGGCAGCATCTCGACGCCGTCCTCTAAATCGATATCGCCTTCGTTGTCGCCGTCTTCAATAAAAGCAGCGATTTGCTCGATCATTTCGTCGTTGTGTTCGTCGATAAATTCCAGCAAATCGACAAACGGCATCATGTCAAGCTCGTCCGTTAAGTAGTCCAGTGAAAAATATTTAGTTTTATTCTTGTTGGCGATAATGACCACGGGTTCGTCATCAATGAGCGCGGTAGTAAAAAACATATCTTGACCTCCATAAAATTATTTAAAAATATTATAACAAAAAAATTGACATTCGTATAGAAGTAATATATTATTTATAAAAATAATGCTTTTAATTGTTTGGTGTTCCGCTTTGAAAAGGCGTTATGAAAAAATGAATATTTTCATTCTTTCTTATGCCTTGCGGCATACTTTTTTATGTACGGAGGTAAAAATGTTAAAAGGTAGACATTTGATCGACCCATGCGAATTCACATTGTGTGAACTGGAAGAAATATTCGGGCTTGCCGACAGCATTATCCATTCACCGGAGCGATACTCTGGTATTTGTGAAAATAAGCTGCTGGCAAGTCTTTTTTATGAGCCGTCTACGCGCACGAAGTTTTCGTTTGACGCGGCGATGCTCAGGCTTGGCGGACAAGTTTTGGGATTCAGTGATCCGAATACCAGCTCCGCAGCCAAAGGGGAGTCGCTGAAAGATACGATTATTACGATCGCCAATTACGTCGATGTCGTCGTCGTGCGCCATCCGCGCGAAGGAACGGCGAAGCTGCTGAGCAAGCATTCGCCGGCGCCGATCATTAATGCCGGTGACGGCGGCCATCAACACCCGACGCAGACGCTGACGGATTTATTGACGATTCGCCATTACAAAAATCAGCTGAACAATCATTGTTTGGCTGTTTGCGGGGACTTGAAGTTTGGCCGGACGATCCACTCACTTGTGCTGGCGATGGACCGTTATGAAGGTGTGAATTTTATCTTTATCTCACCCGAAGAGCTAAAGATGCCCTCTTATATCAAGGAAAGCCTGCGCAATCCTTACGTTGAGACGAACAACCTGGATGCAGGGATTGCAAGTGCGGATATTTTGTATATGTCGCGCGTCCAGCGGGAACGTTTTGTCAGTGAGGATGAGTATGTGCGCTTGAAGGACTACTTTATTCTGACGAAGGACAAGCTTCAGGAAGCGAAAAAGGATATGATTGTTATGCATCCATTGCCGCGTGTTAATGAGATTGCGGACGATGTGGATACGGACGAGCGCGCGGTATATTTTCAGCAGACGAAGTTTGGGATGTATGTCAGGATGGCGCTGATCATAAAACTTTTGGGATTGGAGTGAGATTGTACTTATGATTAATGTATCGAAGTTGAAACGCGGTATTGTCATCGACCATATTGCGGCCAATCACGGTTACAAAATTTTTAAACAGTTGAAGCTGGACGAATTGGACGATGTCGTCGTGTTGATGCGCAATGTACCGAGCAGGAAGTTGGGCAAGAAGGACTTAATTAAGATTGAAACGGATATTGCACTCGATTTTCGAGTTTTAGGGCTGATTGACCCAAACGTAACGGTGAATTACATTAAGGACGGCGAGCTGAAAGAAAAGGCGAAGCTCAGTCTGCCGCGCGATGTTTCCGGCATTCTGCAATGCAAGAACCCGCGTTGCATTACGCAACAGGAGGAGGTTGAAAGTATCACATTCTATCTTGTGGATGAGAAGACGAAAGAGTATCGGTGTGAATACTGCGATGCCAAAACCTCCCTGTAAGGCAATTCAGTTTATCAATGCGCGCATTATCGATAAAGATCAGGATTTTATGGGTAGCGTCTTTGTGCGCGATGGTGTTATAATAGAAGTAAGCGAAGCGCAGGAGCGGTACAATGAGGCGCTGCTCATCGATGTCGGCGGCAAGGCGCTGATGCCGGCGATGGTGGATGTACACTGTCATTTCAGAGACCCGGGCTATACGTACAAGGAAGACATCTTATCCGGTCTGCGCGCGGCGGTAAAAGGCGGATATGCGTTTGTTGCGGCGATGGCCAATACGTCGCCGGTAGCTGATAAGAGAGAGATATTATGGGCAAATGCTCGAAAATCGCAGGAAGCGGACCTTTGCGGTTTTTTACAGATTGCGGCAATCGGGTGTGGACTGAAGGATGAAGAGCTCGTAGACACCGCTGCTCTGCGCGAACATACAAATGTGTTTTCGAACGATGGGCTGACCATCTTTTCGGAAGTGTTTATGCGTCGTGCGCTTATGCGTTCGGCCGAAGAGGGGTTTATCATCGCGACGCACAGCCAGCCGGAGGCTGAAATTATCCGGCGTGATCTGGAGCTTTTGAAAGAGGTTGGCGGGCATCTGCATATCTGCCATATCAGTGAGCGTGCGTCTGTTGAAGAAGTACGCCGTGCGAGAAAAGCGGGTCTGAATTTTACCTGTGAAGTGGCGCCGCACCATCTGTTTGCCTGTGGG
>CALGIV010000136.1 GCA_937914785.1 uncultured Eubacteriaceae bacterium
GGTATAACGCGTACCGGCTGACAAAGAACCAATCGAAATGCTCTGGCCTTTTTTCAGTTCAAAAGTGTATTTTCCCTGGCCCTGATATTGGAGATTGATACCCAGCAAAGACAGGCGGTCGAATTCGGAAGCGGGCATCTCGATAGGCGTAAAAGAGGTCTCCGACCCATTTGCCGTAACCGCTTCAGACGTTTGTTGCAAAGACGCGCTTTCGGAAAGGTTCTTATACAGAGAGGCGACGCCGTTGCCTACAGTTTGAGCGACATTTATCGTGGCGTTTGATCCGATTGAAGATGCGGAGTCTTCTGTCGCCTCGTTCGCCGGTTCTGTCAGGGGTCCTTCCGCCGGGGCGTTTACCGGCACTTCGGAAGGGTTGTCCATAGGCTCGTCTATACTATTCTCTACAGGGTTGTCGTCTATAGGCTGCTCGAACAACTCGTCTGCAGGTTGTTTGGTCGATTCATTTAAAGTTGATGGCGCCGCTTCAATCAAGGCATCGCTCTCGGCAGGTTGTTTTACTGTGTCGTTTGACGGCGCTGCCGACCTTCTCAATAGTGTATACTGGAAGGTGATTTCCAGATTTGAAGTTACTTTGGATATAAAATAAGAGCTTGGTATCGGGGGAGCATATCCTACAAGGGTGGGGGCATATATCGTAAGCGGAGAACCATAATAGGCGACGGAATAGTCAAATGTTATTACGTCGCCACTGCTGCCATCGATATATATTGATGTGATATAATGTATATTTAATCTAAGGCTGATTGTAAAGCCGTCGACTGTGCAGGAATAGCCTTCAACATCTTGGGCGAGCGCCACTGTGTATGTGCCTGAGTCGTGAATCGGCAAACCTGTAAAAGAATAGCTTCCGTCTCCATTAGAAAGAACATTTGTTATCCTGAGTGCTTCGCCGTTTTTAAATAATACAACGGCTACTTCTTCGGGTCTGGTATTGTAGAGGTTATTCAAGTCGCTCCAAACAATTTGTCCGTTTACGGTGCAAGTCTGTTGTTCCAGTGTTAATTCGAAGCGATAATATTCATAGTCTTCTTGTATGTTGTCAGGGTTGATCACTTCTTTTTTTACCGTCAGCACATTGCCGGAGTCGGCATTCTTTTGCCCGTCTTCTGCAAAAGGCTGCACAGGCAGGCAGCTAAATACGAAAACAAACAGCAGCGTGACTGCCAACGCTTTTTTAAAGATATTCATTTTACTCTCCCTTGATTTGTTTTAAGTAACCTTAATGTAACTAATCTGGACTTATTATCTCATGTTTTTCATAATAAATCAAGCGTAAATGGAAATATTTATTATTTTTAAGGTTATTTTAAGGTTGATACAGAGACGGAGCAAAGTGATTTTAAATATACAAAAATTGTAATAGGGAAAATGTAATAAAATAATTATTGCTTGTAATGCAACTATTAAATACAAGAAAAGTATTTATAGTTCGAAATGTTTAAATGTTTTATGATTTGACAATTAGTTCTATAAACCTTCAAATATTTCATCGTAAGCAGCTTTCAGGATTTTGCGTATGGCCGATAATTCGCTGACGCGGATGTTATACACTCCGGTTTCGATATGGGCGTAAAAGTCCCTGCTGATATCGATGCCTTCTATTTGAAGTTTTGCCGCTGTCTGATCCTGAGTAAGCCCGGCGCGCTGCCTTAGCTTACGGATGTTCGATCCGATACAGATATCTTGTTTGACCTTTTGCTTGCGCATAAGCACCTCCATTAAAAATGTTTTTTTATTTTATCATAATTAAGTAAATATAGGTAGATTGTAAAAGAAAAAGTAGTTTTATGTATCGTCTTTGTTTTAAAAGAGAGGTATGTTATCTACTGCTCATCCGATTGTTTTGTTATAATTTTTGGTATATAATCAAACTGTTCGGCGTAGTAGTCGCTGGAAAGTTGGTATTGTGAAGGAAAATAGATGGTATTGTATTTTACTGGTACAGGAAACAGTCGGTATGTAGCCCGGGAAATAGCCCGTAGGATTGGTGATAAGCTCATTTCGATAAATTATCTTATAAAGCGAGGAGGCAGAGAGAAACTGGTGTCGAAAACGCAGCCGTTTACAATTATCTGCCCGACATATGCTTGGAGAATACCGCGCGTAGTGGATGAATTTATTCGAACTGCTATATTTCCCGGAAGCAATAAGGCATATTTTATCCTGACTTGTGGGGCTGATACCTTAAATGCGATAAATTATGTTGAAACTTTATGCAGGAACAAAGGCTGGGAATTACAGGGCTTTGCCGAAATTGTGATGCCGGATAATTATATTGCGGTGTATCCTGCTCCTGATAAAATTACGGCGAGGGAAACAATTCAAAAGGCGGATTCTTCAATACGTCAGGTTGCGGAATATATAAACGATGGCAGTGAGTTTTCGATCTATACTGCAGGTGGATTTGGCGGAAGGATAAAAAGTGGGATTGTGAACGGTTTATTCTATAAGCTGTTTGTTTGTGCAAAAGGCTTTTATGTTACTGAAAAGTGCACAGGTTGTGGAAAGTGCAGTGAATTGTGTTCGCTGAATAATATTAAAGTGAGCAATATCCCCAAATGGGGTGCGCGCTGTACTTGCTGTATGGCTTGTATTGGCGGATGCCCTGAAGCGGCCATTGAATACAAAAACAAAACGCAAGGTAAAAAGAGATACTACTTTGATTTGGCAGAGTAGGGAGGTTATCAACGATGTATTATGATGTTATTGATTATACCCATATAGGCAACAATATAAGAAAGCGCCGTAAAGAACTGGGGATTACGCTTCTTGAATTGGGCGATGAAATCGGAACCAGCAAATCACATATATCACACGTAGAAAAAGGGCAGACGTCCTTTTCGTTAAGATTCGTTGTGGCCATTGCAAATGCCTTGAGTTGCAGCGTTGACTACTTATTAGGTTATAATATTGAAGTCTATAACGATTACGTTTGTTCAAATGAATTTGAGGAGTTATTCGCTGATCTTGCATTTGAAGAAAAGAGAATTTTTCTTGAATTTATGAGACAGGCAAAACAGTTTATGAATAATGCTCAAACAATAAAAAGTGATGGATAAGTCCTTTGATTTTTGTGCTTCATCTATTTAGAATTGGATTGAGGTATAATAGTGTACGCAAACGCTCAACATCACACTTGTAGGACTTACTCAGCTTTCGCTCACACTACACCGGATTTTCCGGCACGGCATCGGCGGTGGCGTGGGCATACTTGGGTGAACGTGTCTTTAATATGCGGATATTTGTCGGCTTTGTAAAAGGCTCCGACCGGCTTGTTAAAGAAATGCTGGGATTGTAATTTCTCTCGATTTTCGAGAGAAATTACAATCTTATTCCAAACCTTCAAATAATTCTTTGTAGGTAGCATTTAAAATTCTACGGATGGCTAATAACTCACTGATTCTGATACTATACGTTCCACACTCTATATGGGAATAAAATGACCTGCTTACGTCAATCCCTTCTAGCTGCAATTTTGCCGCCATTTGTTCCTGTGTCAATCCGGCGCGTAACCTTAATTTACGTATATTTGTACCGATGCAAATATCCTGTTTAATTTTTTGATCTTTCATAATAGCACCTTCTAAGCAAAGGCCAAAGATGTAATGGAAAACGAAGAAACAATCAAAACAACATACAATAAATAATTATAGTTTAGAAATAAACTAAATTAGTGTTTTCAAATTTATTGCCGGGTTTTCCAGCACGACAGGCTGTAATGATGGCGTGGTCGTACTTGGGCGAGTGTGCCTTTAATATACTGATACTCGTTGGAGGGCTAAAAGGCCTTGACTGGATTGTCAAAAAAATGTTGAGATTGTAACTTCTCTCGAAAATCGAGAGAAGTTACAGAACTCCAAATATCTCATCATAAGTGACTTTAAGGATTTTGCGCATTGCCGACAATTCGCTGATGCGGATATTGTATGTTCCTGTTTCAATTTGAGCATAAAAGTTTCTGCTCATATCAATACCTTCTACTTGCAGTTTGGCTGCCATTTGCTCTTGTGTCAAACCCGCACGCTTCCTTAACTTCTGTAAGTTCGCGCCAATACTGATATCTTGTTTGATCTTCTGATTTTTTATAACAATAACCACCTAACTAAAATATTTGGAATATTTGATATGTAATATATTGAAAGCTAGTGATTACCGATAGATTGGATAAGGAATCACCTCTTAATAAGGCAGCAAGGAAAGCGTATTTTGATTTTGTTAATGAGCAGCATTCAGAAAATATTACAGTGTGAGGGGGGGCCTTCTTTTTTATTTGCAGAAAATACAATTCGTGTGAACTAAATAAAGAGAAGATTTTGTTTGTTTTTCAAGGTTTTAGGCGTGGCGGAGAG
>CALGIV010000137.1 GCA_937914785.1 uncultured Eubacteriaceae bacterium
CCGAACCATTTACCAACAATTGCGATTGGCGAAAGATTCGGATTTATTTTATATATGTGATATTTACTTTTACTTTCAAAAATATTTATGTTATATTATTGAAAATTGAAAATGAATTATTTAGTAAAGATTATGAATAGCAAAATTAAGGCCACTCAACTACATAAACAATATTTTGATTTAGCATATACTAAAATGGTCGACTGTATCAATCAATCTTTTTCCTCATCGGAAGAGGAATCCCAAAGAGCAGAAGCACATCTGACGATACATTCTTGTTTGCATGCATTATTAAATTATTATGAAAGACTTCGCTTTGCACCTAATTTTATTTCTTCAACAGAAACAGTAAACTATATGGATGCTTTCCGTTTAGCCAACGATAAGTTAAAACATGATCCGTCATTGATTAACTCTGCAAAAATTGTTAACTCTTTCACATTGCCAATAATGTTTCCTATAAAACTTGGTATGCATTATCATTGGGGTGAACTAAAAGACTTTATTGACGAGAAAAGGCCAAAAGACCCTAAAAGATATGAACAATACAAAAGATTACTACAAGAAAAAGAGGTACGCTGCACATTCCAGATTATAAAAAAGCTATTAGAGAACTCCAATGAAGATATAGATTTGAATATTTAATCTAAACTAAATATGAGGGCATGTATAAATATACCCACACTAAATTATTTTGCATAGCAACTTATACAGTTTGACAAAAGGTTCGGGTTTATGTTTATCTGAAATAATATAAAAGGCAAGCGATATGCTTGCCTTTTTCATTACTTACCTATAAAACGGCGGCTTGCCTGCCATTGTTTTTTAGATTAAAAAAAGCTGCCTATTTTGTTATTGTTCTTTTTTAACGGTGTTGGTGAATAAAAAGTAGGAAACCAAGTCTGCAATGCCTTTCGCCACCAGCAAAATCCCCAGTATCAGCACGAAAGTCACCGTGCTGGCAAAAGGATTTATGATAATAATGAGTCCACCGATGGTAATAATAATGTTGAGAATTAAAATGGTAATCCAATTGCGGCCGCCATATTTTTTAATTTCCAGCCCACGCATCATATTCAACACACCATTGAGCATTACCAAGATCCCCAGCAGTAACGAAAATACTGCCGCAACCGTTTTAGGGAAAATAAACATAACCAGTGCGATTAAAAGTTGGAAAATACCTGCTATCAAGTCGGAATCGACAAAATTGCTTTCACCTTTATTACGGCCATAAGAAATCAAACTTATGATGCCAATTACGGCGAGAAAGCCTGCCAATAAGTATATCATCGCCATCGTAGTAGTCTGGGGAAATAGTATCAAAAACAAACCAAATAAAATTGCAAGAATCGCTTGTATCATAATATGTGTGCTTATTTTTTTAACAATATCTTTCATATCAATTTCCTCCTGATTAGTACTTATTTTTTTATATTATACCACAATTAGTCTGCATATGCAACTCTGGACCCTTCTTCTTTGGGCAGTATAGTAGCCGCGAACCGCCTTTACTTCCCCTCCTGCAATCCACTTTTCTCACACATTTTGAAAAAGAAAAATAAACAAACAGACTGACGATAAAATTAAAGTCATTTTTTGAACGTTCGTCCCATCGCCAGCTTATAAGGAGAATAACGTTTTCAAAGTAAATGAACTCATCTGTTAGAAAACCGTTTCCAGACAGCGTCTGACGTGCACAAACAAGAGAAACTAACCGATATTTTAACATCTATTTTCTCAGATTAACCTAAAAAGATAGATGTATTTTTTTGACCTTATCGATGGTGCTGTTATGTAATAAAGAAAATAAAGAAACGCCAGCCAGCTAACAGAATATGCTTCTTTCGCTATCACTTTAACGAAATTCTACATATCATATACTACTGGTTCTTTACAGTATTATCATTTAACTTTAAATAAAAAATTAGGAGGTTTATATAATTTATGAGACGTTCATTTCGTACATCCTCGTGTACACCTTGTTATGCACCCTGCCGGGACTATTGCCCTGCACCTTACGATAACAAAGACTTTAAAGAACTCTTGCTGCCAAACAATACAAAAGTTGTTGTATTTAGTTCCGATGAGAAAAACTTTTGCGTAACAGCTTCATTAGTGATTCGAAATAACAATGCCTTGTTAATCGACACAAAATTTAATAAAACCGATCCGCGAAAAATCCTCTATTACCTGCAATATACAGGCTTAAGATTGACGGATATTTTTATCTCTCATGGCGACCCGGACTATTACTTCGGCCTTGAAGAAATCAAAGCCGCTTACCCTAAGGTGATTGCCAGGACGACACCAAGCGTTGCCCAACATATCACCAATACCGTATGGAATAAACTGGTTGTGTGGAAAGATGCACTGCAAGACGAAATCCCGCGAAACATCGTATTGCCCGAAATTTTAACAGATAACAGCTTTACGTTTGAAGGATTACATTTCAACATTTTTGGTTCCGACCGGTCAAGAATTGCCCTTTACTGCCCTGAATTGCGACTGGTAGCAGGCGGCCCGTCAATCGTTTCCGGGAACCATCTCTTCCTCGCCGATATGAGCACGGATGAGGATCGGACACGCTGGCATAGAAATCTGGTAGAGCTGCGCACATTAAATCCTGCCGTCGTAATCCCCGGACATAGCGACCTTGAAAAAGAAATCTTCGATGTGCAATCTATTGCCTTTTCCATCGAGTATCTGTTCAACGTTGCCTCTATCTTGCCCACAACACCTACCAGCGATCTATTTATTAGTAGAATGCTGGAAAAATACCCTAACTTGAAAAGTTATGATGTGTTAGCGCTATCCGCCAAAGTCTTAACAGGCGAAATGCCGTGGACATAATCTAAAATAATTATCCGACACATATGCCGGCAGCCATATGCTGGATTGATCTTTTTATAAAGAAGTGATTTTTATCACTTCTTTTCTCTTTTTTACTATGTTATGATATAAAAACACCGAAACATTCTTTATATCATTATCCGGGAGGAGTTATGACTATTTATACAGTTGGATTTACTCAAAAGTCTGCCAAACATTTTTTTGAATTGATCAAAAACAACCATATTGACCTTTTATTGGATATTCGACTTAACAACAAGTCTCAACTTGCCGGCTTTACCAAAGGAGACGACCTTCATTATTTTTTAAACGAAATCTGTCAGTGCGATTATAAACATTGCGTCGAATATGCACCTACCAAAGAGATTATGGATGGCTATAAGAAAAAAGCACTCCCCTGGAATGAATATGTCCGGCAATATACTGCATTGATAAAACAACGGGGCATATATAAACAATTTATGCAGCAATATCATCACTACACCCATATATGTCTGTTATGCAGTGAACCCACTGCTGATAATTGCCATCGCAGATTATTGGCGGAAATGTTATTTAAAGAGAATCCTCAAATTCGAATTGAACATATTTAATCGAAAATAATCGTATCTATCCGTAAAACAAGAGTACTATAAAATTACTACAAGACGACCTGTTTTATTTTAGATGTAATTTAAATTTTTATTCTATTACGTTGCATATAACAGACAAACTGTCAATGCAAAGATTTTCTCCAAACAGATCTTTTATCACTCTATTTGTTTCCACGCAATATAATGTTAGTACCATTCCATTCTATTATTATATGCAGGAGGCTTGTTTTGATTTATGATAGAAGAAATATATACACAATATTATCAATTTTTTTATGATACCTGTAAGAATTGTCATTATTTTTCTTATTGTTGGCCACAATTGAACAGCACTACCGGACCGACCGGGCCGACTGGCGCCAGCGGAGCAACTGGTCCGACTGGTCCAACCGGACCGGCAGGCACAGGGGCAGGGATAACAGGGCCAACTGGGCCAATAGGGGCCACAGGAGCTGACGGTGCAACTGGTGCACCAGGACCAGCAGGAGCTAACGGTGCTACTGGGCCGGCAGGGCCAACAGGAAGCAACGGTGCGACAGGTTCAACTGGGGCTACGGGAGCCGACGGTGCAACTGGCGCACCAGGGCCAGCAGGAGTTAACGGCGCTACCGGGCCGGCAGGGCCAACAGGGCCCGAAGGACCGACAGGCCCAACAGGGGCTGACGGAACCGACGGCGCGACTGGTATAACAGGACCAGCTGGCGACGATGGAGCTACCGGACCAACTGGCGCAGATGGGGCCACAGGGCCAACAGGGGCCGATGGCACCGACGGGGTTACGGGACCTACCGGACCTGAGGGGCCGACAGGACCTACCGGTCCAACAGGAGTTCTTAGCCCGGATGAAACGCTCTTTACAGTAGCCGGTCCAACAGGAAGTGCCACTTTGGGATTAGGTGACCCTTTAACTTTCCGATCTAATA
>CALGIV010000138.1 GCA_937914785.1 uncultured Eubacteriaceae bacterium
GCCATAACGGTGTTTTTAAACGGCTTGTCTTTCAAGTTTGTTCCATAAACAGCCGGGTCTATTTTCGTCTTTACGGTCAAATATTGTTCATCCGCCAAAGCGGTATTGCTCTCAAATATTACGGTCAATGTATGATCTTCATACGCCGTACCACTGAGTATTGCATCCACATTCGGCACATTCTCAATTGCCACACCGTTTAATTCAATATCTGCCAGGCCGGTATAAGCCAATCCGGCCGGCAGCGTATCGACAACCGTCGAATAGTCGTAGGAAGCGATGTTGCTCGCCGCTCTGATATCCCAGGTAATCGTTCCATCGCTTAAATCCTCGGCCGTCAATCTTTGATAACCCTTGCTGACCGCAACGTCGGCTATGCCGACACCGATACTGTCAAGCGCAATACCCGGCGGATTGTACGGCGTTATGCCGTCGTAACCGAGGTATTTCCACGTCAGGCCCGCATCGTTTGTATATTCCGGTTCCGTTTCCGGGTCATTGGGCCGCGAAATAATATCGGTTACAAAAGTAATCGTATAAGCCTTTATAGCAGCATTATCCGCTGTACGCGGCAGGTAAATTTTCAATTCTGCACTTGGTACCGCCGTATAAGTTGCATAGATTTCATCATCCGAAATTGGTGTATAGGACGTATTTTGCACAGAGATTAAAATATCATTCACTTTTAAACTCGATTGATCCAGCGCAACGTCACCTTGAAGCCTGTCGGTGACTACCGCGTCGTACATACGCTGGTTTGTGCCGTTGACTGTCAGCGTCCACATAATTTTGTTGCCTGCAAAAGGCGCGCCGCTTTTTTGCAGCCATTGAGGTAAGATGGTATGTTCCGCCGGAGTTGGTGTTGTGTAAGTCGTCTCACCACTCGGCAGAGTCAGCGAAGCGCTGTTTTCAATCTTCGTCGCAGATTGATTGAAGTAAAGTGTATCTTTGGTTTTTGTGATAATGGTAATGTCACGATAATTTTTGCCATTATAAGTGTCTGGAATCGTATATTTTAAAGCGCCCGTAGAAGCATTATACGTATAATGTTCGCTGCCGACGGCAGCGCCCCCGTGCTCAACGGAAACAAAGTCCAGTTTTGCTGTATCCAGTATGTCTGTTACAACACAGCCGCCGAATTCACCATCCTCGGGCGACATACGCAGCGTCCAGCGCAGTTCTCTGGTCGTGTGATTATAGTCTGTGGTAGCCAGCGCTTTGGTAATGCCGGTCGGCGTATTGTCCGGCGGAGCGGGATTGCTCAGCGTAAACGAGACTGTACTCTTGCTGTCAATGGCAATTTCAATCTCCTTGCTGCCGCCCGCAGCGATACCGGATAAATCCAGGCTGAAGTCCATTTCTGCCCGGCCTTCAATTTCATAGATATCGTTATCCTCAACGTACTCGGTAAAGACGACCTTGATTGCACGCGACGGACTGCCGACAACGGAAAAGGAAGCGATCGCTACGCCATCCTCATCCTGAATAATGCCGGAAGCACTGCTGACAAATTCATCCGGCAGCGCGATCAGATAATAATCACCGGCGCTTAAGTCGCGCAGGGGCGGCGCATCGTTATCGATGAGCAAAAATTCAAAGCCGACTCTGAATTTCTCGACTGCGCTGCCATCAATTTCACGATGTTCGCCCGGCAGAAGCGAAACAAAAACACTTGGTGCATCCTTTGTCGCATAACTGATAGAAAGTGTGCTAACAATGCCGCCCGCTCCTGTTTTGTCATCATTTTCAGCAAAAAC
The DNA here is from genome assembly GCA_937914785.1 of uncultured Eubacteriaceae bacterium. Classification (GTDB taxonomy): domain Bacteria; phylum Bacillota; class Clostridia; order Eubacteriales; family UBA1433; genus CALGIV01. Next base: position 1,758 of record CALGIV010000138.1, read on the forward strand.
AGACGGTAGCAGGCTGATGAGCAGCAGCAGGATAAGTAAAACTGCCCCGCCTTTCCTGCCATACAATTTCAAACGATTCATATCATTCCCCCAAAGCCTTATAATATAGATCAAACTATATGTTCACGCAAAAGAGCGTAAAGCGCTTGCCCCACCCACTGTGTTATACTCTTCCTGTTACTTCAATCATATAGATTTTGCCGGTATGCGTCAAGGAAACAAAAGCTGAAAAAAGCACACTTGGCACGAATGAAAAACCAGTCGAAAAGGTTGTAAAACAGCGATAATCACGCCATAGCGATAAACAAAGGCTGGGACAAAGAAGTGTTTTTGCCCAAAGTTTTTTGTAGTTTTTTATTGTTTTAAAAGCAATGAATTCTAAGCAATACCAAATTGATAAAAAATAACTTATAATTTTTTTACTTCAATTTTAAAGGCAACGAATAAACCATCAGGTTATACAATCAAACACGCCACGAATCAACTGTTTTCGTAAAAAACAAGCTGTCTTACCTATTTAACACCTATAGTATTAAAAGAAGATTATGTACAAGCCTCCAGGATCGTCAAGCGGATACCCCCTTACTTCACTATTACATTTCCCATAGTCCGCAAGCATTAAATCAAGGCAATATACAGCAACATCTATGTACAAAGATTAGGCAATGCATATTGTGCAATCTCCATATACCCTTCTTCTAAAAGCAATAATTTGCCTGCGTCCATTACCAATACTGTTCAAAAACATTGTTATAAAACGATAATTTGTTTTGATAAAATTTGACATTTTTTTCATATTCCTCGCCCCTTGTCATCGATATCATGGTATAATGAAACTCAATAGAAAAACAGCTATCGGCTATTCTCATTCCGATAATATTTATTTTGGTATAGGCTGTTGACAGGCCTTTATGGGAGGTTAAAAATGCGTATCAGGCGGTTAGGCGTAATATTGTTATACGTGCTGTTATTGACCGGTTGCAGCAGTGTCCGCGATTTGAGCGGCGGCGCCCACCCGCCGGGCCAGGTGGGATTTGAGGATTTTGTATGGTCGATGCCCGAAGAGGAAGCCAAAGCCGTTGTTGAAGGATTGACAACCGTTACGGCAGAGCAAGAAGAAGTATACTCTTACATATATGCCGGTAAGAATCACCCGTTTGAAAGATTGCTGGAACGCATCCTCACAGAGCTTAATATCGAAGAAACGGAAAGCGCCGTAAAACTGCATTTACTGCTAGAAGATGGCGTTTTAACGCGCATCGCACTGGAGATAACTTATCCGGATACCGTGCCGTGGCAGTTGTGGGAAGATGCACTTGAGGAGACGGACAAGTTGCTGTGCGCAAGCTTTACGAAAGCAGGCGAACAGGTAGATGGAGTCGATAAAACCTTTGGCTATGAAAATGAGAATACCTGTGTGGTATTGATGCGTTCTTATAATCCCAAAGCCGGACAAAACCAACTACTGATTAACTATATGCCGCGACCTTAATTATTTCGGCATTTTATATATTTATATACAAACAAATAAGTCTGGAGGAAAAAAATGAAACGAATGGTTGCAGCGTTTATGCTACTGGCAGCAGTGCTGCTTACAGCTTGTGGCGGCAGTGGCCCAGCAAAGGAAGTCGGTTTTGCAAATTTACAATGGGGAATGACAAAAAAACAGGTCGAGGCGACATATCGTAAAAGCCTCGGGAAGTATGAACCGACTTTACTTGAAAAAGACGACATCATGGGCTTTGATTTTTATGATCCCGATCATCCACTTTGCCGGCAGTTGGATGATTTGGTAAAATCACTTGGCGAAGACTCAGAAGATCACTACGTTTTTACTTATTTCTATTTTGAAAATGACACACTGGTGAGCGCTGCAGTTTTATATGGATTCGAATCGCTGCCGGAAACCTTATGGACAGAAAACTTTAACGAATTGGCCGACTATCTAAAGTCAAGTTATGGAGAGCCAATAAGCGTGATGCCAACATCCTTTTACAATGAAAAGGAATATGTATACACATCAGACGCTTCGACAATTACCTTATCACTTACACGCTATGAATCCGCCGAAGCCAAAGCGTTAACGATTACGTATGATCCACTTGAATAGCCATTTTCCATAAAATTATTAATAGCTTTAGTATCGGCAAAAATTATTGGATACGAAGATAAAGATTTGTTTAACACTTAAAAACAAGTATTTATACTGGTAGAAACTTTAAAAATGTCTCAAATTATTCAAAATAATTCAATATGTGTTAAATAAACACGATTTTATATGTTATTGTAGAGATACAGGCAACGGTGCAAGAATAACGCTTTGTCTGTAACAGTGGATGAGGGTACAAAATTTTGTTTTGTACCCTTATTGATTACCTTTGTTTTAGACAAATAAAACATTTTGGGTGTTTAACTAAACGATGATATAAGCTATACTGAGAATCAAACGCGATGGAAGATCTCGTATCTAATGGGGAGAGAGAGATGCATACAGCCTGACTACATTCAGGCTGTATGCATTTTTTTGTACAAAATATTCATAAATAACCAAAACTTAGAATAAAACCATCATCACAGGCATAAATTCTTTTTTGTCCCTATAATTTATGAACACATCTGCTATACTATTTGTACATCCTGATAGACAGCATTCTGCTGTCATTTGGAAAATATCACAGTGAAAACGGCAAGTCTAATGGCTTGCCGTTTTCGCTTTTATGCCGGAACTGTCGGCTTTTATGACGCTTATGACGAAAAATTTCAGTTTTTTTTCATATTACTTTTAAAAAAGATTATTGCATTACATCAATCCTGCCATTACGCGTGGAGAGCGTTATGGTAATATGCGGGGCCGTACCGATAACACCTGAAATATTACTGCCGTTTCTGCTCAGCGCTTCATCAAAATTGGTTGTAACCGTTCCATTGCGTGTTTCAGCAACAAATTGAAACGCCAGCGTTTCGGGCAGAAAAAGCGAGATGTCGCCATTTTTGTTATGGATAGAAACATCTCCCGTCACGGCAGTAAAATGTGCCGTAATATCACCATCGCCTTGCGCGTTTAAACGGGCAGCACCGGTAATATCTTTTAACTCAAGGCTTCCGCTGGTCGTCGTATAGCTAATGTCCGCTACCGCATCGTTCAAAGCAGTATTCGCACTTGTCGTGGTAATATTGACGCTGCGAGCCTGTATATCAGACAGCGCCAAATGGCCACTCGTGCTGATCAGGGTCACAGTCTCGGCAGTAAGCGCTTCGGCCTGAATCGACCCGCTCGTTGTAACGAGATCAAGCTTTAATGCATACAGATTTGCAACTTCAATGCTGCCGCTTGTTGTATTGGCTTTAAAAGCATCAAAATGAAAATCAAAGTCGCTTTTAATTTTTCCACTCGTCGTGTGCAAATCAAGCGTACCGATATAATCATCGGGCAAATAGATTTCAATTCGGGAAACAAAAGACTTACTGAGCGGCCTGCGTCCTTCGGTGATAAACAGTTTACCCTCTTTACAGCGCGTTTTTGCATAATAAGCACGCTTGTCTTCACTCATATACTCCTTGATGATAATTTCACCGGCAGCACCTTTTAAGACTGTAATATCGTCGGCATCATAATCGGCCTGAAGCTCGGCTATTATGCTGCTGTCAAACGTAAGCGTATTGACAAGTGTAACGGCCTTGCTGCAGCCGCCCAGTGTACAGGCTAAAAAAACACCGGCAATAATTAAGGGGAAATAGTTTTTTTTCATCATAAACCTCCTTTGATTGAACGGTTCATTTAATAAAACGTTGTGTTTAAACGGGGAAACATCCCCGTATATTTTTTTAAAGCTTATAAGCGTTAATTAAATTGTCGAGGCAAACGGCTTTGGCGACAGCCGGATCAATCTCTCTGTTCAGTTCATACGCGTCGTTCATCACATGCATAGCCCACCAGCTGATCGTCTCGATAATAAGCTGAACAGTGTAGTCAACATACGGCACTGCACGAAAGGAACCGTTTTGAATATAGCACTGGACGTAGCCAAGCACCTGAGAAAAGAAAGCAGTGCGATAATTGTCGTAATATTGTTTGAGTGTGCCAACATCATCAGGATTGTTTTCGATAATCAAACAACCGGTGCCATACTTACGAATTATATCAAACGCATCGGAGAGCATCTCTTCGTAAGGATATCTCACCAAATCAGTATGCGAAGAAAAAGTGCGCGTATTCTCTTCAAAAGCTGCAATCAGCTCTATATTAAGCTCAGAAAACATATTTGCAGTCAGCGGCAGCGTATGCTCGCGCGAAAAAAAGGCGGGATCAACCGTTGCCTTTAACAAGAAATCCAACAGAGTTTTCTTGCTATCAAAATATACATAAAGCATTCCAGTCGACAAATTGATATGTTTGGCAATATCCTTCATTTGTGTACGCGCGTAGCCCTTGTTGATAAACAAGTAGCTCGCCGCATCATAGATAGCCCGTAAGCGTTTTTCCATATAAAAACCTCTTTAATTGAACGGTTCATTCAAAATATAGCACGCTTTTAATCCTTTGTCAAGGTATTATTGATATATTATCGCGATTCTTTTTTAAATAAGTTACCTGGATAATTCAAATTCCAGAAAACAAAAGAGGGAGCTATGCTCCCCCTTTATTGCGCCATATATAATATTGTGGGGTATTGGCGCAATGGAAGGACGCCTTGATTAAGGCGTCAAAGAAGAATGAAACAAGTAAGCCTAAATCTTACTCATTACAGCGGCCACCTACAGTATTCAAGGGAGAGAGAAATACAATAAGACTGCCGATGATATATCAATTATAGCATACAAAATAAAAAAATCAATGATATTTTGACGTTTGTAGACATATATTTTAAAACATGCAATTTATAAAAGAAACATCATTTAAGTTATCAAACTATTTTAAGCAATAAGTACGCTTGAAGAGTTCGCAGTTTAAAATTGTACAAAAGTATATTTTTTAACGTCATATCGACAATATTTGATCAATGCATTCCAATTGACATATATTGTCGATTAAAGTTTGCAATTTTGTAATATTAAGATAATGATTTACAGTTGAGTTTATGATAATAATTTGGTATAATGATGATGAAAGAAGCGCCGGAAATAGGCTCTTCTGGAAATGTATATAGTCAGCGAGAAGGAACGTGCGGTACTTAAGTGCCGCACGTTCCTTTTCTAAAGAAACAAAAGCCAGAATATCCCAACGTTATTTCACACATCCATCGATCAAAGTTCTGCTTTTGATCTTCCTCTTATTGCAACTTTTTTCCGACCTCAGAAATCACACTTCAATATGCACGGCATAACGCATATTGCCCTCATTCGTATACGCATAGGAATAACCGGGCAAAGTGCGCATATACGCGATCACGGCTGTTTTATCCATCCCTGAAAACCAAAAATCCGCCGCTTTGCCATAAAGGTGCTTACTATTGACAATCCCGCCGTCGATGGCGTTCTGCTTAACACAACGCAGTCCGCTCGTAATTGTAATCGGCTTGCCATAACGCGAACGCACAGTATCCAAAATATGCACAAGCGCCTTGCTTAACTGCGCAGGATAGCCACTGCAGTACCTGCCGCCGCATTCACATTTGAATTCCTCTTTTTTTAAATATTTGATGGTCTGCCAGTCAATGTCAGCCGCAGCCGGTATTTTTATACCGTTTAATACTGCCATCGTCTCAACGCCGGCAATTCCGTCAATGATCAATTTTTTTACTTTCTGGAACGCTCTAATCGCTTGAACCGTCTTCTCCCCGATGAGGCCGTCCACCACAAGCCCATAACCGCCACTCGCATTCAACCTTTCCTGCACATCTTGAATATAACGTAATAACGCCGCTTCCGTCAGCGGCCCGCAGATCCCGTCGACTGCAAGCTTCTGATCACGCTGAAATGCGCGATATGCGGCAATCGTCTTTTCGCCCGCAATGCCATCAATTGAAGCGGTATAATAATAGCCGGCATGTTTTAAGTTTCGTTGATGTTGTTTGATATTCATTGATAACTTTCCTTCTTTCCTACTCCCCTTTTTCGTGCTGTGTACCAAAATAGAACGAAATGACCATTGTCACAACCGTCATAATCACATCCGGCGTAAAGGCACCGTTTAAAGCCAGGATCGCAAATACCGCCGTAATTACAAAAGTCACAATCGTTTTCACATTGATCAATGCAGTAAGCTTTTCCTTCATCCCACTACCCCCTTTCCACCTTATCGATACGCTTATGCGCCGCTTTTGTCGACTGTTCGAGCACGGCAACCTTCTCAGTCAGCATCTGCACGCGTTTATCGATAGAAATGATCTCCTTCCTGACTTCCAAAACGTTTGTGCCAATACCGTCGAGTTTGTTCATAATTGTCGTCATTTCTTTCGTGCGCTTTTCAATTTCATCCTTGTCGGCACGCCGCGCACTGCGAATTCCCAACAGAATCCCGCAGACAGCCGACACAGCAGAAATCAGTACCGTGATTTCAACCGTCAATCTTTTCCCACTTTCTGCCCGCAGCGAAGCTTTTTAAGCCGTACACTCTTTTCTTCGGCTTCTTTATCCAGCGCTTTGATATCGACCTTGCTCTTCTTTCCGAGACGTTGACTGCGCATATGACGGTTCATCTCAATATCATAATGTGCAAACCAACGCTCGATATCAGTCATTTCTTCAACGCGCTCAA
>CALGIV010000139.1 GCA_937914785.1 uncultured Eubacteriaceae bacterium
CTTCGTGACGGAAGAAGTGGATTTTGACAGGCTTGTGCGCATCGCAGACGCTGTGCAGGATAAGCTTGTGCGCTTAAGCGATATCAATGAATTGATGGCGCCGGTGCTTGGTCGGTGTCCGCTGGAAGACGAGGCGGCCGAGAGCCTGCAAGAGGAAACTGCGGCTACGGTGATTCGGTCTGTTCGGGATAAGCTGGCCAATATAGCTCAATTCGATCAGGCATCAATTGCGGCGGCGATAAAGGAAGTTCAAAAGGAACAGAATATCAAGGGCAAGGCGTTGTATATGCCGATTCGCGCTGCCGTGCTGGGTCAGGCGCATGGCAGTGACTTGGTAAAACTGATCTGTGCGGTCGGTAAAGACGAGGCGATTGTGCGGTTGGATGAGACGCTGAGCTGGTTATAAATTAACGACGATACGATACAACAATAATTGAGGAACAAAACGTGGCAAAGGTACAAGGCAAATATATTCGAAAGGTACGCAGAAAGAATGCGCTCAAAGTGATTGTCGTGCTGGCAATCTTTCTTATCGGTATTTCTTTCGTCGCTTTTCGCGGGGAAAAGACGATGCTTATCGAGCGCCAGAATTATACGAAGATGGCCGATGCGCAGGCGTTGTTTTTCAAACGCGAGGTCGTCGTGGATTTTGATGGTGAAATTGTTGCAACACAGAAAAGCGGCGCGAAGGTCGATAGGTATATGACGTTGGCCGACCAAGTGCAATTAAGCAATTATTATGCGATGGAACGAAAGATCATCGACTATGCGCTGCAAAACGAATTCTGTGACAACAATGAAAATGCCTATACACGAGTGAACGAGTTGAATGAAAAGACGAAAGATGCCGGCGAAGAAGGCGCTGAGGCGGCTGCGGAACTGCCGATTGCCGTTCGTGCATTGGGCTATGTGTCATATTCGACAGACAGCTTAAAGACGCTGCGGGAGGTGTATGCAGGGGAAGCGCACAGTTCGAGCAGTGTCAATTTGGGGATGATTCCGCGCGAGATATCCGGTTGTGTCAGCTATGATATCGGCGGCTATGAAGGCGCGTTGGATATCGGAGCATTAGATACACTGAATGTGGACGGATTGAACTTCCTGCTTGCTTATACGCCGATGCCAAAGCAGATGCAGACGGCTTTTAAAATTGTGAGTAATACGTGTGTATACGCCGTCGTCGTGCTGCCGGCTGAGACTGAAGTTGACGGATTGGAAAATGCGCTTACAGTGCGCGAACGTATTGTAAAGGGATATGATATTAATAATAACAACTATTATCAATTTTTACTGGAGCGAAAAGACATTATGCGCACTTTTCCGCGCCTGAAGATTGATTATAATGATACGGTGATCACGGGTTTCTTTGTCGATGCGAAGCAGATCGGCGGCCGTCTGGTTCTCGTGCTGGGCGTAGCGGATGGCATTCAGGAAGCGATGATGCTGAACCGTGAAGCGGCAGGGCTGCATGCAGAGGAGTATTACGATATATGCC
>CALGIV010000140.1 GCA_937914785.1 uncultured Eubacteriaceae bacterium
GCTGTCAGCCCAATGCGACTTTGGCCTCCATTATCAAAACGATATCTTAACTGCATTACAGGCCGGAAAGCGCATTGGGCTGACAGCGGATGAATCTCACCTGCTGCACCCGAAAAAGTCGATCACCGGCATTGTCGGGCTGACCGAACAGCATATCAGCCATACGCATTTTTCCGGCTGCAACACTTGTCTGGCGAAAGAGAGCTGTGAGAAAAGAAAGGACGGAAAGACTTGTGTCGATTAAAGATTTACTGGCTCACCAAGAACTTATATTCTTAGACGGCGGCATGGGAACGCTGATTGCCGAAAATTATCCGCTGCCTTTAGGCCGCCCGCCGGAGGAAGTCAATTTGTTGTCCCCCGAAACACTCGTGATGCTCCATAAGCACTATCTGGACGCGGGCAGCGACATCATCCTGACAAACACCTTTGGTGCTTCGCGCCCAAAGCTGCATAAATACGGCCTGGATATCAAAGACGTTATCCAAAGCGCCGTACAGTGCGCCCGCACAGCGACTGAACAATACAGCAACCGTTACGTCGGCCTCGATATCGGCCCGACCGGCCAACTTATAGAACCGATGGGCACCTTGTCTTTCGAAGAGGCATACGAGCTGTTTCGAGAGCAAGTCGTCTTTGGCAGCCCTGATGCCGACCTGATCTACATTGAGACGATGGCGGACTTATACGAAATGCGCGCCGCAATCCTCGCAGCAAAAGAAAACAGCGATAAGCCCGTCTTCGCGACGATGACCTTCGATAAGACAGGACGCACATTTGCCGGCTGCGATGCGGCCAGCGTCGCCACCACTTTGACTGCGCTCGGCGCAGATGCCATCGGCCTGAACTGTTCACTGGGCCCAAAAGAGCTACTGCCGATTATGAAGGAAGTAATGGCTCACACGCCCTTGCCGCTTATTATCAAACCGAATGCCGGTTTACCGAAACTGATCGATGGCAGGAATGTTTTTGAACTGACTGCCGAACAATTCGCCGACGAATTAAAGGCATATGCCCAATTGGGCGTACGCATCTTCGGCGGTTGCTGCGGCACGACGCCGAATTTTATCCGGTTGAGCAAACAGGTCGTTAAAGATTGCTATACTCCGCGCACGGCTTACAGGCCGAAAAGCATCATCTGCAGCGGCAACAAAGCGGTCGAAATTACGGGCGTTAAGGTCGTCGGCGAACGCATCAACCCGACTGGCAAGAAGAAAATGAAAGAAGCGCTGAAAAGCAACGATATCGGCTATATTTTAAAACAGGCCGCCGAGCAAATTGAAGCCGGCGCCGACATCCTCGACGTCAACGTCGGCCTGCCCGACATCGACCAGATATCGGCGATGAACCGCATCATCAAAGCGCTGCAGGCGATCACCATTCTCCCCTTGCAGATCGACAGCAATGAGCCGGAAGTACTGCGCAGTGCGTTGCGCGTCTACAACGGCAAACCGATCGTCAACTCCGTCCCGGGAGAACAAGCCTCAATGGACGCCATCTTACCTATTATC
>CALGIV010000141.1 GCA_937914785.1 uncultured Eubacteriaceae bacterium
CTTTTGCGCTTTTCAGCTGCCGGAAAAGCGCAAAATATTCAAAGGATATACAACATAGAAAAACCAAGCAACAGACCGACAACATAACACCTGTCATAATGACCTCAAAACCCTGCTTGCAAAATCATACCGCTACCTAAGAAACAAACATTCAACCAGAACAATTGAACCCGATTATACCCAAAAGAAAAAGCTGCTGCCCTACGACAATTCATCGTAAAGCAACAGCTCCGCTATATTCGCTGCATTCCTATTCTATAAGCTTCTTCCTGAGCTTAATAACCTCAATCTGACTTTCAAGCAACCGCTCTTCCATTTGCGTATATTCTTTTTTCATCTTCTCATACTCGCCGCGCGACTCCGACAGGCGCGTCTTATACCCTGCAATAATGGCATTGGCACGGTTCACCTCTTCGCTCAAACGGTTGATTTCATTTTCATACAACTCTATCTTTTGGAAGTTTTCCGCTTCAACCACCATTTCTTCCTCCGGCTGCGCAGGATGCGCAGGCGTAAGCCCAACTTCCGGATAGATCCCCTGTTTTATTTCTTCGAGTTTCTGCTCTAAAAGCGCAATCGTCTGTTCGAGCTCAAGGCGCTCTTCACTTAGATTCAAACAGGATAATATCATCGCCAGATAATTGCTGATATACGGATTATTCTTTTTCGTCTCACTGACAACAGTTTCCAAATGTTTGATCGTTTCTTCGATTTGAGCCGTATCGGTAGCATCGGTCAAAAATGAATAGTCCGTACCAAGTATTTTAACGTTTACTTTTGTTCTTTTTTCCATATACCAGCTATCACCCTTTCAACAAATAAGTCTATAAGCATAATTGGAAATAATTGTTATAGAAAACCAATTATATTATAGTACAGCCGTATAGAAAATACAAACAGAATCTTTATTCTGCCCGCGACAAATAGCTTCTGTCCACATAGCCGGATGTAAACGCAGACAAAATGCCGCCGTATTTTAATTGAAACGTCAGAACATCCCCCACATACACGTCTCCACATTCCTCAACATCCAGCACCGTATGATCGCTGCTCTGAGCAAGAATATAAGCACCCTTTTTAAGAGGTTTTAAAAATGCAAGGTGTACGTCCTGCCTGCCGAGCGCCACGATCGCACGGCGGCGGATGCCAATATCTTCAACTTCAACCGCCTCACCGAAAGGGTTGATCGAGCGGTCGCCCAGCGGAACAGACGGCTTTTCAAACACTTCAACGACTTGCGCATCCAGCGTGATACAATGCTCCGCAAGCCCTGCGATATGCTCCTCAGCGCCATTCGTACCCATAATCGTCGCTTCGCCAATACGCAACTCATTGATCCTATCCGGCAGCCCCTCTCGCATCATAAAACCAAACACATCGCTGCTCCCCGCAGAAAGCACCTCTAATTTGCGCCCGATATCGCTCTCGAGCCGTTTTTTTATCTGAGCCAATCGCGCCATGTTCTCAGCCGAGGGCGTCACGCCACTCACACAACCGATATTCGTCCCAATCCCCTGAAGATGAACGGCCGGCATTTGTTCAAGCGTTTTTGCAGCTTTAAGCAATGCCTCATAGCCATAAATCCCTTCGCGCAAGTCACCCAATTCCATCATTAAAATCAACTTGAAAAGCTTTTGCTGCTTTTGTGCTTCTGCGTCGATCAGGCGGGCCGTATCTACCGAGGAAATCAACGCCGTATCTGCATATGTGACGAGTTCTTTCACTTCGCAGGACATCGGAATACGGATCAATATTTTCTCAACACGCCAATCTTGAAAATTCTTTAAATTTTTCAGGCGCGAATCCCCGATTTTGCAAAATCCCGCATCCAAAAGCTTCTGCGCAATATAAACATCCGCACAATAAGCCTTTGTAATACCCATAGGCTCAATGCCGCGTTTTCTGCACTCCCATAAAATCGTACGCATATTCTGTTCTATTCTATTTAAATCGATGTTTAATACGGGATACATTTTTTCACCTGCTCATTACTTTATTACTTCTCTCTTTATCATCATTATAGCACCCGAATCATCGCAGAAGCAATACGGCGAAATACAAAAGCCACAGATGAAGCGGATAAAAGATATAGAAAAAGTATTTGTGAACCGTCAGACGAATCTTATCACGCATAAAAAAGATCAACGGCAACGCCAAAAGTGCCGCCATTTGCAAATACGTACGAGCCTGCAAAATATCCCCTGTCGCCAGACAATACATCAGGCTGAGAGCTGCAATAGAAAGCACGGCATATTTTTTATTATCATCAAAGTAATAAAATAAGACGGGCAGCAAAACGCCGTAAAAAGAATAATCGACTGTCAAACCAAACAAAATTTGCGTGCAGACCGGCACAAGCGCAACTCCGGCGACCGTGAAATACCACTTCTGTGTAAACGCATAGAGGGCAAGCAGGCTCAGCAAAAACGTGAACATAATATTCAAATACAAAAAATCATTAAAGAATAACCCATACGGCACTTGTGAGATGATAGCGAAGACCGCCAGCCGCAAGGCATATTTCGGCAATGACCGCGTACAGGCAAACCCGCGGGCGAGGTAATACGCGTAAATCGGCAACGAAAGCCGTCCGATCAGGCGCATTACTATAAAAAGCGCCGGATAATCTATTTCGATCAGCCGTGCCGTATGATCGATCAGCATTGTCAATGCCGCAATGAGCTTTAGAAAATCCGACCGCTTTGTTTTAATCGTCTCTGCCATTTTTATTTACCAGAATATAATTGCGCGCTTTTACGGTATTTTCGTGCAGAACAAACCCTTTTTTTACCACCTTGAGAATATTGTAATTCAAAATCATTACGATCGCTTCATCGAGATTTGTCTTGGCCTTTTTACGCCACTCTGCAACCATCTTATCATATGTCCGCGTCTGTTCCGCAGCATCGGCAACAAAGATGATCTTCTCCAGCATCGTCATATCCGCCCTGCCGGTCGTATGATACTTTACCGCATCTGCAATCTCCTCATCTTCAATGCCGAAGACCGGTCCTAACATTGCAGCACCC